>JAQSXG010000620.1 GCA_029256785.1 Neobacillus sp. | reverse complement strand
CAGCACAGGTGGCAGCCCAGCTGAACATAGACTCACCTTCAGCAGTGTTAATTGAGGGTTCGACTGGAACGATTATCTACGATAAGAATAAGGATGAACGAGTTAGACCAGCCAGCATAACAAAGATAATGACATTGCTTTTGATTTTTGAGGCATTGGACGCAGGAAAAATCACACTGAACGATGAGGTAACAGTATCCGAACATGCAGCTTCCATGGGTGGTTCTCAGGTCTACCTAGAACCCTTTGAGGTGCAAAATGTAGATACCATGCTTAAGTGCATCAGTATCGCCAGTGCCAATGATGCCTCGGTAGCCATGGCTGAGATGATTGCCGGGTCTGAAGAAGAATTTGTTGCAATGATGAATGATAGAGCAAAAGAGCTCGGAATGGCGAATACAAACTTCGTCAATTGCTGTGGCTTAGATACGGATAATCATTATTCCTCCGCCTATGATGTTGCCCTGATGTCCAGAGAATTAATCACAAAGCATCCACAAATTAGTAAATATTCAACCGTTTGGATGGATACTATTACCCATACCACAAAAAAAGGTACCAGTGAGTTCGGACTTACGAATACGAACAAAATGGTCCGATTCTATCAAGGTATTACGGGCTTAAAGACCGGATCCACCAGTCTTGCCAAATACTGTCTCTCTGCAACGGCTAAAAAAGAAAATATGGACCTGATTGCTGTTATTATGGGATCGCCGGATACAAAGACAAGATTCCTGGAAGCCTCAAAGTTGTTAAACTACGGCTTCGCTAATTACAGTATCTATACTGATAATAATACCGATACGGTACTGACACCGGTTAAGGTGAGCAGGGGAGTTATGGATGCCGTTCAAGGCAAGACAGCACAGAATTTTTCCTATCTTTGTTCGAAGGGAAAGAGTACAGCAGACATTCGCAAAGAAGTAATATTATATGAAAAAGTAGATGCTCCGGTACCGATGGATACAAAGATCGGTGAGATTATCTATTATTATGGGAATGATAAGATAGGTACCATCGATATTTTTTCAACCGAAGAGGTGGAGAAAGCCGGATTGAAGGATTACTTTGTGAAGGTGTTAAAGAAATATTTCGTAGGAAATTAGTTTTTTTTATAGTATTTGATTAAGAAATGGCGTAGTGTAAAGGCTACGCCATTTCTTCTTGTCTCTAGGTGCCATGATGCTTCTTTCAGTTGCTCTCAATTTTAACTTCATTGTTGTGTACCAGTATTGCTTCGTTATTGCTAATCGGAGTTAAATTCAATGTATTAGTATAGGTATCAATTATTTTCTGTGCAGCTTTCTGAAAAGGAGGACTATTATAGTGGGGCACAGTAAAAAAATCACTCAGACCTAACGCCTCAAAATTAGTTAAATCTGGTGCTTTTACTACACTGTCCATACCTTTTGCATATTCAATATTTGCGGATGCAACGATCGCCCCTGCGGATTCACCGATATAAATTTTGCCGGAATTGACCTCATCAATTATGATTTTATCTGTCCCTGTTCTTTTAAACTCCTGTAATAAAAAGAAAGTATTTCCGCCTGTGATATAAATGAAATCATTGTTTTTTATTTTTGTACTAATTTCGTCTATCGTGGCAGTAGAAATGTCCAGTTCGTCGACGATTAAGCCCATTTGTTCAAGAGCTTTCTTACCAGCTTTTACATAAAATACAACCTTTTCTACTTTGCTAGCCGTAGTAATAAAGGTTACAGTTTTACCATTTAAATCATTTTCAAACCGTGTAAATATATTTGCTACATCCTTAAAGGATGAAACTAAAAATAATTTTTTCATTTATCTCAATCTCCTTTATATGATTTCCTAACTAGAGTATAATATATAATGGTGTCAAATAGTGAAACCATTTATTGAAAAAGAGGAATCGTGTGAAGAAAAAAGCATCTTCACACGGGAAGAAGCTGTGTTCTTTCCAGGTTTTGTGCTGCATTGAAGATGCAGAATGGGGAGGTAGTATGAAAAAATCAGAACGACTGAATGATATGATGATATATTTAAATGATAAAAAATCCTTTAAGCTCAAAGACATTATGAATAGGTATACCATTTCTAAAAGTACTGCGCTTCGGGATATTCGATCTTTGGAGGAAATAGGTATGCCTGTTTATTCAAATTCGGGGAGAAACGGATATTATGGACTTCTCCCTCATCGTTTATTATCTCCAATTGTTTTCACCATTGACGAGGTTCATGCACTATATTTTTCCATGCAGACACTAAATGCCTATCAATCTACTCCTTTTCATTTAAGCATTGAAAGGTTAAAGGAAAAATTTGAGGGATGTATTTCGGAAGAACGAATTCAAAGACTTCGGAAAATGGAGTTGATTTTTAGTTTAGGGAGTTATCAAAATAAAAATGTCTGTAACTGTTTGGGTGATATTTTACAAATGGCTGTGAATGAAAAAGTTTGTAAAATTTACTATACAACAGGAGAATTTGAAAAACAATATTATGTCCAATTCTTTGAGATTACCTCTGCATATGGCCAATGGTATGCAACGGCATACAATTTCCAAAGCCAAAAACCACAAGTGTTTCGTTGTGATAAAATTAATGCGGTAGAGCATTGTGATAGGTATATAACCAAGCCGCTTTCTGAAATTCTTATGTCCTCCAAAGAAATGTTTCGTGACAAAACAACGGTTGACTTCGAGGTTAGAGTTTCGATTAAGGGGACGGACATATTTAATAAAGAACATTATCCATCTATGGAACTGCATCAAGAAAACGCCAAATATTATATAAGAGGTTTTTACAACAAAGGAGAAGAAAATTTTATCGCTAACTATTTTATTATTTACGGGGAAAACTTATTATCTATTCAACCAAACAGTCTAAAAAAACTTATCCTCGAAAGATTAGAAGTTATAAAAAACCATCTTAATTCACAAAACTAATACTTAACCTTTCTTGGTATAACCGTCTTACAGCTTATTGACACTTGAAACTTGAACTAGTATAGTATAATAGGTACGAGATATTGATTAATATCTTACTGGATACCTACATATTGCATTGAAAG
>JAQSXG010000619.1 GCA_029256785.1 Neobacillus sp. | reverse complement strand
CCCCGATTTTTTATATGAATTGAAACTTGACGGAGTACGTTGCATTGCTTACCTGGACAAAGATGGAACTGAGCTAAGGAATAAAACAAATATGAGGCTATCCCCGATTTATCCTGAAATGCAGTTCATTCACCAGTGCACTAATGCTCGTTGCATACTTGACGGTGAATTAATCGTTCTAAAAAACGGGAAACCGGAATTTGAGGAAATTCTAAGAAGGTCAACGATGACCAACAAGACGAGAATTGAACTTGCAGCCTCCATATTGCCGGTTACTTTTACTGCATTTGATATACTCTATTACGATGATAAGCAAACGACACATCTTCCTCTTATTGAGAGGAAAGAATTACTCGATCGAGCAATAAATGAAACTGAAAGATTCGCACTATCACGGTTTATTCCCGATGACGGAATTAGCTTTTATAAATTGGTAGAACAAAACGAATTAGAGGGAATTGTTGCAAAGAGAAAAGAAAGTAAATATTTCATGGATAAGAGGACAAAAGATTGGATAAAAATTAAGTCCTATAAGCATGAGTATTTTGTTGTATGCGGCATTCTTTACGCCAAGCCCCACGGAATGACCAGCCTTGTTTTAGGACAGTATCGGGACAATCAACTAATATACAAAGGGCATGTCAGTCTTGGAGTTTCGAGAAGCCGGTATGAAGCAGTTATTCACTTGCCTGAAATATCATCTCCTTTTGGATACATCCCCTTAGGCAATGAAAATGCTATATGGGTTCCTCCGGTGTTAGCCTGTGAAGTCAAATATATGAAAAGATCATCCTATGACAAAATGCGAGAGGCCATCTTTCAAGGAATACGTGATAATATCAGCCCCTATAATTGCAAGGAATAATAAGAAGAAGAAAAGACCCAACGTACAGGTCTTTTCTGATTTTAAAATGGATGGGAGAAGAGAAAGCACAAATTGGTCTTGACCATCTATTATTTTTGGACCTTAGATATTAAGGCTTCCTGCAAAACCTTGGAAAAGTTAATATGGTTGGCTTCTGCTGCGGTTTTTAACCATGCAGGGATCGAGACATTTGTACGTACAGACTTATTGCTGTATTTATCACTGTAGGAATCAATATCAAATACAACCATATTGACAATACCATCTTCTGACTCAAGACGTACATCTTTATAATCAGTTGCTTTGGGGATAGCCTCGCCGTCCTCAAGTGATGATAGTATCCATCCTGCAGCTGCATCAGCTGCAAGTTCAATAGCTTCGGAAAAACTTCTGCCTTCAGTAACGCAGCCAGGTAAATCAGGGAAATTTACTGTATAACCCCGACCATCATCAAATGGGTAAAAGCAAGCTGGATAAATCATATTCATAAATTAACCTCCTGTATATATGCGACAGGACGAAGGCTGATTATTTCAGCCCCGCCTGTTTGAGTATCGTATTAGCTGTTTTTATGTTTATATCACCTCCGTGCTTGGGGATCGTTATTTTTGCTGTTTTATTCTTGTGTATGTACTGGTGATGTGAACCTTTAATTGTCTTAAGTGACCAGCCATCTGCTAATAAAATCCTTTCCAATTCTTTAAATGTCATTATTTTAACCCCCTATACCAATATTATAATGCGCATTTTGCGCATTGTCAATATAATTATGCGCATTTTGCGCATCTATTTTCTAAAGTCAATCTCAATGACATTTCCATCTCGCTTGTGAATTCTCTGTTTTTTTTTGTGATGCTTCATTAACAAGAGCGTACGCTCTTGCAAACAATATACCTTTCGACCTATCATCTAGCGATTGGTAAATTTGTATAAGTTCATAGTGGGTGTATGCTTGTAATGTAGAGCAATTGTGCAAGAGTGAATCAACCTGTATCTGAAAGTAGTTGGCCAGTTTTAATAAATTAGAATATCGTTCTGGGAGAGGCTGTTTCTCTAATTGTGTAATCATATTAATGGGAATGTTTAAGTGCTCCGCCAATTGCTTCTTCGTTAGTTCTGATGAAATGCGTAATTTGTTCAGTAATTGTTCCATTGTGTAATTCCCTTTATGACATTTTTATTAAGTGTTTGTACAGCCCATCAACCCTCGACTTACAAATGCTTAATAACCAACAAAAAATTGGAATAAGAGAAGATCGATTAACTCAGAATCGAAGATAAAGAGGAGACACTTTTTAGAAAGCTGTTTTAGGTAAAAACATTACGGGGTGCTCCTGATGATTTAAAAATGAGGAAGGGAGTTTTTAGATAACTTGAGACAAGACGCATTGCAATTTCTTCAGGGTCGGATTTGATTGGAAGATCAAATTATTTACTGAAGTGACAAATAAGTAATTTTCATATTGCCTGTTGCATGGACTTCCGTTTTATCAAATACCGTTGATGGGGCCTCATTCGACAGTATATCACATTATTCGACAAAAATGGATAAGATTGTTGAATTAACCCCATATAATGTTAATAATTTATTTTTGAATCTGTTATACTATTTTGTTTTATCCATACGAAGAGGATGCTTTTCCAAAAGAATCCTTGCATTTTCTAACATGAAACCTTTTGAGAAGTCATCCAACTTCCGAAAAATTGATAACAACTCAGACTCGTCATCATCTTCAGACGATTGCTGCTTTGCTTCAGATAATCCAAGAATGTAATCCGCAGAGACATTAAAGGCTTTTGCTATTTCTATAATTTTTAAAGCAGTTGTCGTAGCTCTTCCATGCTCGATATCATTAATAGTCTGTTTACTAAGCCCCACTATTTTTCCAAATTCAGACTGAGTCAGCTTATTGGAAGTTCGCAACTCTTTGATTTTTACAGAAAAAATATTGTTGCACATAAATTTCAATATCCTCTTGACTGTACGAAAAAAACGTACTATCATACAAATGAGGTACGAAATATTCGTACCGTACAAGAGGAGAAAGGGAGTGAGTAAAAATGATTAGATTAACGCAAGAAAGAGTAAGGCGAGATTGGACGCAAGAATATGTTGCACAGCAAGTGGGTGCAACAAAGCAAAGCGTCTGCGACTGGGAAAAAAGTAGAAGCTTTCCGCGTCGGCCAGTCCT
>JAQSXG010000618.1 GCA_029256785.1 Neobacillus sp. | reverse complement strand
CTTATCAGATACTGTGACGATTTTGTATGCTGTTTCCAAAACATATGGGAAGCCGAGGAATTCTATAAAGAATTAAATATCAGATTCGACAAATACAGTCTGGAACTGGCTATGGATAAAACAAGGATATTGGAATTCGGGCGGTTTGCGGAAAAGAGAAGAACTGTGCAGGGTTATAGGAAAGCGGAGACTTTTGACTTTCTGGGATTTACATTTTATTGTAGCCACGACAGGAAAAAAGAATACTTCCGATGCAAAGTAAAGACGAGTAAGAAAAAGTTCAGGAAAAAGGTTAAGGAAATGAGCCAATGGATTAAAGATCATAGAAATCTACCTGTTGGTGAAATAATTAAAGGAGTAAATACAAGACTAAGAGGACATTACCAGTATTATTGTGTAAATGACAACCAGTATGAAACGCACAAGTTCTTCTTTCGTATCAAATGGATTTTGTTTTACTGGCTAAATCGCAGAAGTGAAAAAAGAAGTTATACTTGGGATGAGTTTTATAACGGTTTACTGAGGACACTCCCTTTAATTGTGCCAAGTTTAAAAGTCAGCCTTTTCAAACAGAAGCCAAATATGATATGAAAAGCCGTATGCGTTAGTAGCGCACGTACGATTTTGACTAGGGGTTTGGGTGCGAAAGCACCCTTATCTACTAGAGAGAGCCGCGTTTTACCATTCGACCATTATGCTCCGAGGTACCCGATTTATAATAACCTGGTTCCAATCCTGCAAAGGAAAGCATCTGGGCAGGAGACTGAAACTTAAAGATATCACCAAACTCAGAACTAATTATAGCGGCTGATATAGGGCCTATTCCTGGAATGGTCAGCATTTGTGGATTTATTTCAGCTACCAACCGGCATATTTCTTCTTCCAAAGTTCCGATTTCGGCAACTAGTTGACGGTAGAGTGCCAGAATGCTCTTTAGCTGAGTTCCAAAAATCTCATTGTGTTCTCCAACCGTATTTTTGGCTATTTCACGAAGCTTAATAAAACGCTGCATGGAAAACTTGCCATGGGAAACCCGGTGTAGTTCTTCATGAGATTTAGAATTCATTCGAGAAATTCTTTCCGGAGACTGGTACTTCTCCAGTATGTAAAGAGCCGTAGCACTGAAGCGTTCCTTAAAGAAGGGTTTGAATTCAGGAAAAGTGTGATCCAGGACATTGGTCATCTTAACGATATAAAAACTACGTTGACGGACTAGTGAATCCCTGAGGCGAGTTAATGACTTTAAAGAATACATGTGGTAAAATCCAAGTGGATAGGGTTTGTATTCAACTGTCATTAACCAACGTGCAATAGATGCACAGTCTATTGCGTCCGTCTTGGTCCTTCTGAGTGTTTGAGAATTATTAAACTTACTAAGAAGAACGGGATTGAATTCCATAAAGCTGTGGTGGGCTTTTTCAAGGAATAGTTTAAGGTTAAGGGTATAATGAGCAGTTGCTTCAAATCCTATCCTTATTTCATCAGGTGAACCGAGAGAAGTAAGAACCTGAAGAAAAGTTACAAAACCATCGTGATTATTTGTGATGGTTAGGTCACGGTAAATGATTTCCCCTGTTTCAGTAGCGATGAAACAGTCGTGCTTGTACTTTGAAACATCAACACCAACAAAGTACATGATAAATACCTCCTTTAAATAGAATGGTGCACTGTTTGTTTTCCACAAGGATTCCGGCTATGTGATCACGTAAATAGAAACGTCAAGCGCTAACTAACTGATTACCAATGTAGACGAAAAACTGTGGTCTGAGTCACCTCGTAACAGTCTAAGCTGTATTTAAATAGAAACAAATCCACAGTGCATAACTTATTATAATGGAATTAAGGAAATACACCCAACATCAACTATTGGGAGAAAGGAAAATAATCCAACAACCTCAAAAAGAGGATAATTGGATTATACGTGATTAAATGATAGCTGGAAAAAATGCATACCGAGAGAAGCGCAGACTTATCAAGTATTTCTTTAAAATTAGAACTCTAACGGTATAGAGGAAGGAGTAATATGCACTGGATACGGGACAAACCTAAATAAGGATTGTTCCGTGTATGAATTAAATATTCACACGTAAAGTGGAAAGGTACACGGTCAATCTGCCAATCCACTTTATGAGTGGATTGTAAAATAAATTTACTATTTGAAACGTTTATTGAGACAGGCTAGTTAGGTACTGTCTCTTTTTAAAACAAAAATAAAGAAAGAATGAGGAAAATCAAAATGAAGAAGTTAGTAAAGAGAGCAAATAATTTTGTAGCAAAACAGGCAATCAAAGCGCAGATTGCATTAAGTAATAATAAGGGTGAAGGTTATATTGATACAGCGGTTAAGATCCTGATTGCGGTTGTATTGGGAGCGTTATTGCTGGCAGGACTTTATGCTTTGTTTGGCAATGTTGTGATGCCAACCCTGACAAAAAGAATTCAGGATATGTTTAATTATGCAGGTTAATACCATGCTTCAGGCAGTGCTGTTTGTATGCTTAATGGCAGGGGCATCTTGGTATGATGTTCGGAAAAGAGAGATACCGCCACTTATTTGTTGGTTAGTTGCTGGTAGCTCATTTCTGAATTTCAAACCTATTCATATCATGGGAATTCTTGCAGCAGTTCCATTACTGATTATTGCTGTATGGATAGCACCAAACCGTCTCGGTGGTGGCGACATAAAATTGGTTGCTGCCACCGGGCTGGTGCTCGGATTACAGGCAACCAATATGGCAGTGATTCTTGGACTATCGTTGCAGATATTAGTTTTTATTACTTTTTCATTTATACAGAAAATGAGAAAACATGAGATAAAAGACCTATCATTGCCGTTGGCACCTTGTCTGTCACTTGGATTTATCAGCATATACATTTTGAAATTAGGAGGAATTATACATGAGTTTGTTTAAAAATAGAACCGTAGTAGGAGTGGGCTGTATTCTGTTTTCACTTCTTATCTGCTTTGGAATCACACCGATGTTTAATCGGCAAATAACACAGAAGACTGAAATTGTACGAGTGGCAAAGGATATAAAGGCTGGTGATAAGATTACAA
>JAQSXG010000617.1 GCA_029256785.1 Neobacillus sp. | reverse complement strand
GCGATTTTCTATCAATATGTCAAAGAGTATTCAGTCCATTGGAACCATCTTGAACAGTTATATTCGAAACAAGAATTTTGTAACAGAAGAGAATTTTTCTGGGCAAGAAATAGTATTTTTGTTTAGTACTGTGCTGGAAAAAGAACTGGCAGTAATGGCAATTGGTGCCAATGCAAGAGAGATTGAGGAGCTTTCCATTTCCACTCAAAGTGCAGAAATTTTTCAATTATTATCGGAAACAGAAGAAAAGTCAGCTTATCCTAAAGAAGAGAATTTGCTTAAGAACAAGCAGAAGGCTTTAGATTTTTCGGAAGAAAAAATTAAAAATGATTTGGCTGAAGAACGTATTAAAGTGGATGTTGCTTTACTTAATAATCTAGTAAATTTGTCTAGTGAGATGGTACTGGCAAGAAACCAATTGCTGCGGTTATTAGAAGCACATGTGGACGGGATACCGGGTATCCGACCTGTTTTACAAAAGATTGATCATACCACCACCGAAATGCAAGAAAAGATTATGCGTACGCGGATGCAGCCCATTTCCATTTTATTTCATTCCATTCCACGTTTAGTACGTGATCTGTCAAAGAAATTGGGGAAAAGCCTTACACTAAAAATGGAAGGCAAGGAAGTGGAAATGGATAAATCCATTCTGGAAGGATTGATCGATCCATTTACCCATTTGATACGTAATGCATTAGATCATGGTATAGAAAAGCCTGAGATGCGAAAGGCTTCAGGGAAAGATCCTACTGCAATGATCGAGATAAAAGCTCGGCACGAAGGCGGTCGAGTGATTATCGATATCATGGATGATGGAGCAGGAATTGATATAGAGAAAGTTAAGCAGCAAGCTTTGCAAAAAGGGCTGATTGGACAAGATGAAGCAATGGATATAAGTGAAAGTAAAATGGCAGAATTAGTCTTCTCACCAGGTTTTTCAACAGTCTCCCAGGTAAGTGATATTTCAGGTCGCGGCGTAGGTTTAGATGTGGTCCGATCGAATATTGAAAAATTTGGCGGTACTGTAGAGCTACATACCTTGAAAGGAAAAGGAACGACTTTTCGCTTGCTGCTGCCTTTAACTTTAGCGATTATACCTTCTCTCATTTTAGCAGTTGGCAAGCATAGCTTTGCTTTACCTCAGGCTCATTTACAAGAAATTGTACGAATCGTAGATGGACAAGAGACAGGGAGGTTGCAGTGGATTCAAGGGCAAAGAGTACTGCAGCTGCGTGGAAAATTAGTTCCCATTGTTCACCTTGCAGATGTGATTGGTTTGGAAAAAAACTTCGAAATAACAAGCCCTATTACACGAATTCTGATTATAAAAATTGCCAGAAGAACCTTTGGTATCATTGTTGATATCATTCATGGTCAGGAAGAACTTTTAGTAAAGCCCATGCCTAATCATTTAAAAGAAGTAAAAGTGTATTCAGGAGTAACGATCCTAGGTGATGGCAGTATTGCCATGGTCCTAGATGTTGACGGGATTGCTAGTATGGGGAATTTGGTGTTTTCCGAAGAAGGGGTGGAAAGTTCTCAATCGGAAATGGTATCATTAGAGAACCAAATACAAGAGGTGCAGGATTTATTGCTATTTCAATGTTCCGGACCAGAGCTCTTTGGTCTGCATTTGTCCATGATCGCAAGGGTTAACGAAATCAGCCCTCACCAGATCGAAGAGGTTGGGAATAAACAATACTATAATTCTCAAGGCGATATCATCCAATTAATCCGATTGGAACAGTATCTGCCAGTTGCTTCTAAAGAACAATCAGGTGAGAAAATGTATGTGATTACACCTAAAGGGAATAACCTTTCCGTAGGTCTTCTGGTAAGAACAATAAAGGATACAGTACAAGTGGATTCCTTGATGGTAGAAGAGGATATCCAAGGAAAAGGACTATTAGGATCAACGATCATCAATGAAAAAATCGTACTGTTAGTGGATTTGCATGAAGTCTTTGAGATGAGTGCTTCAGAACAGTTTCCTAATTGAAATTTGATAAGGCAGATGTATTGAAAAAAGTGGCAGATGTGCAAGGTGTAAGAGGAGAATTTTCATGACAGGAAAGCTTTTGACCTTCTATCTTGGTGGTAGTTTGTGTGGTATCGATATAGCTTTTGCTAAAGAAATTAATCGAAATGTCAAGTATACGGCTGTTCCAGGGGGAGCGTCCCACGTAGTAGGTCTTTTGAATTTGCGTGGACAAGTAGTGACTTTGTTTGACTTAACCCAGATATTACATTTAAATCAGAAACAAGAAGATAAGAAAACGAAATGTATGATTCTAAAAGGGCTTTTTCAGGGAGATTATGTAGGTTTTTTTATTGATAAGCTAGCAGAAGTGATTGATATAACACCCGATATGTGCGAATTACCACCAGCAAATATAAAGAATCTGCAAGGACGATTTATATCGGAAATAGTAAAGTTTAATAAAGAAATTATTTTAATTCTAGATATAAATAAAATATTTGATGCGATATAAATGAAATATGGAAAGGAGAAAATGGCATGAAGTGGTTTAATAACTTAAATATTGGTAAAAAACTAATGATTAGTTTTATGCTGATTGTCTTTATTGCGGGTCTTATGGGGGTAGTGGGAATACGTAATATTAAGGAAATCGAAATGAGTGATCAGCAGTTATATGAGGTCAATACCATTCCTCTGGGAGATCTTGCCCAGGCAGCGATGTCCTATCAGCAGATTCGAGTGCTTGTCGGTCAATCCATTATTGAAACAGATAAAGAGAAGAAAAAACAATATCGTACTTCTATTGATGAATTGCATAATAAGATGAATATGGAATTGGCGGAGTTTGAACAAAGTATTAAATCGCCTATGGTTCGACAGGAATTCAATAAGTTGAAAATCATACAAGGTAAGTGGAGTGTTATTTTGGATGAAGCATTACGTCTCATTCAGGCAGGAGATAATCAGGCTGCTTATGCTATTTATGCCGGGCAAGGCAATCAATTTTCATTAGAACTGACTCAGCTTATTGATCGCTTAATTGATTTACAAATGGCACATGCAGGCGAAAAGGCAAGAAGTAACTCG
>JAQSXG010000616.1 GCA_029256785.1 Neobacillus sp. | reverse complement strand
ACCTTATATAGGAGAAAAAAGCTTAATGACCCATAATCCAGTTCTAAATAGCAACAAAGTTTGAGAAAAGAGCCTAAATAAAAAACAAAAAGCTCCCAAAAAATTTACTTGGGAGCTTTATTGATTATTTTATTATTATTCGATCTCCCGGCTCAGCCTCTTTAGCCTTTTTTATTGCTCGATAAGAGGAATAACCGCTTATTTCTTCAAATTCCCCACAAAGTGTTTTCTCTTCAGCTTTGCTTGGAACAATTTCCTTAAACCGACGATAAATATTCATTAGTTCATCACGTGGAATTCCTTTTTCATAAGCCTTTTCAACGGCTTCATAAAATTTGATAACATCAACAATTTCATCAGTGGACCAGTGATAGTCAATCGGGTATTGATACTCCATATATTCACCTACTTACTTTAGTTACATATATGTATAATACCGTTATTCTGTCCAATTTTCACGTATTTGTTCTGCCTTTGTAATGATTCGCTTAAAAAGTTCTTCAACTGTGGGAACATCCTTTATTAGCCCCATTACCTGACCTGCCCAGGCAAAGCCTTCTTCTTCAACTCCGTCATAAATATAGCGTTTGTTCGCATTACCGCTTATAAAGTCTTTTAGCTTTTCATAATCACCATTTTCCTTTTCCATAGAAAGGATTTGATTTGTCCAGCTATTGCCAATCGCTCTTGCAGGCGCACCCAACGTTCGTTTAATTACAACCGTATCTGTTTCAGTCCCAGTCACTAACCTTTGCTTATAAAGTTCACTTGCATGAACACATTCTTTTGTTGCAATAAATCTCGTGCCCATCTCAATCCCTTCAGCACCTAAACTAAGTGCCGCCATGAGTCCTCTACCATCACCTATGCCTCCTGAGGCAATCACAGGAATAGAAACAGCATCAACTACCTGAGGGATTAATACCATTGTTCCTATATCATCCCTGCCGAGGTGTCCTCCCCCTTCTTGCCCAACTACCATTACAGCATCTGCACCCAATTGTTCAGCCTTTTGAGCTTGCCTTCTTGCAGCCACGAGCACCAACTTCCTTATTGGTGTCCCTTTTAATTGCTCAAATATTGGTGCAGGATTTCCCCCAGTCATCGTCACCACAGGCACTTTTTCATCAATTGAAACTTGGAGAAAGTCTGCAAATGGTCTACCATGTTGGCCAATTGCGTAATTCACACCAAAAGGCTTATTGGTAAGTTCTTTAACCTTACGTATTTCTCTACGTAGACTATCAGGTGATTCAAGTGACATAGCTGTTATTTGTCCTAGCCCCCCAGCATTGGAGACAGCAGCTGCAAGTTCTGAATAAGCTAGATAAGCAAGTCCACCTTGGATAATTGGATATTTAATATTTAGCAACTCTGTTACACGTGTTTGCCACTTCATCGGATCCCCTCCACAAATCTAGTTAACAACATATTTCGTTTAACTAGGGTAATTTTCCTGTTTAATTGGAAAACTAATTAGAAGGAATTAAAAACTAATAAATTTTCTATGCAAAAAATAGGAATAGTGCTATAATTCATTTGTTTTATGTCTGTAACTAGGACGTAAAAAGCATTTTTTATACTAAAGAGGTGTGGTTATAAATTGTCTCAAAATCAAACACCGTTATATAGCGGATTATTAGAACATGCAAAAAAGAATCCAATCCAATTCCATATTCCTGGACATAAAAAAGGAACAGGTATTGACCCTGATTTTCGTCAATTTATAGGGGATAATGCCCTTTCAATCGACTTAATTAACATCGGACCTCTTGATGACCTTCATCAGCCAAAAGGAATGATTAAACAAGCACAGGACTTAGCTGCTGAAGCATTTGGCGCTGATCGCACATTCTTTTCTGTTCAAGGGACGAGTGGAGCGATCATAGCAATGATTATGGCTGTTTGCGGACCTAATGATAAAATCATTGTCCCAAGAAATGTTCATAAATCTGTAATGTCTGCCATTGTCTTTTCCGGAGCAATTCCCGTGTTTATTCATCCTGAAATTGATGAGGATTTAGGTATTTCTCACGGGATTACCCCTGATGCGGTCGAAACAGCACTCCAACGCCACCCAGATGCGAAAGCTGTCCTAGTGATTAATCCGACATACTTTGGCATTTCAGCAGATTTAAAAAGGATTGTAGAAGTCGCTCACTATCATCACGTTCCTGTATTAGTGGATGAGGCACATGGAGTTCATATTCATTTTCATGATGATCTTCCGCTCTCAGCCATGCAGGCAGGTGCTGATATGGCTGCCACAAGTGTTCATAAACTAGGCGGATCTATGACACAAAGCTCCGTTTTGAATGTAAAAGAGGGCCTTGTTTCTACTAAACATGTCCAGTCTATTTTAAGTATGCTTACAACCACTTCAACATCTTATTTGTTACTTGCTTCCCTTGATGTTGCCCGGAAACAATTAGCGATTAATGGAAAACAGTTAATTGATAAAACAATTAAACTGGCACAATCTATTCGCAAGCAAATCAATGAAATTGACCATTTGCACTGTATCGGCGAAGAAATATTAGGATCAAAAGCAACTTTTGATTATGACCCGACAAAACTTATTATCTCAGTAAAAGAACTAGGATTAACTGGCTATGATGTTGAAAAGTGGCTTCGTGAAAAATACAATATTGAAGTAGAAATGTCTGATCTATACAACATTCTTTGTATTATTACCTTTGGAGATACTGAATATGAAGCTGGCCAATTAGTATCAGCTCTAAAAGAACTTTCTGAAGAACGGGATCACCGACAAGAAAAGGTTGAACCAATTCAAGTTCTTCTTCCTGATATTCCCTTACTGGCACTAACCCCAAGAGATGCTTTTTATTCAGATACAGAAGTCATTTCATTTGACGAATCTGAAGGAAGAATCATTGCAGAATTTATTATGGTCTATCCTCCTGGAATTCCCATTTTTATTCCTGGTGAAATTATTACAAAAGAAAACCTTCACTACGTGCGAAAAAACTTGGAAGCAGGTCTTCCCGTTCAAGGTCCAGAGGATGATGAAATTAAGACAATTCGAGTGATAAAAGAATATAAAGCAATAAAAT
>JAQSXG010000053.1 GCA_029256785.1 Neobacillus sp. | reverse complement strand
GTTGGAAACGATTTTGTTTTCGGTATTGTACGGTGGAAAGCAAAAGATAGTTAATTTTTGCACGGCACAATTACATTGTAGGTAGTTTACAAAGGTTCTATAGGGCTAAGACCACACACTCTCGATCAACGAGGCTCATTGTAAAATGAAAATAACATTTTACAATGAGCCTTGTTGTCCATTTAGGGGCAAAAAAACTTGACTTGGAGTTAACTTTAAGTGCTAGACTGAATTCCAAGGATCCTAAAAATGACGATTGCAGAGGTACGTAAACAGTTTGATATCTCTCCAGATGCGTTACAGTAATAAGGTACGTATATTAGATTATTGTTACTGCCGCTGACAGCAGAAAGCAGGCAATGGAAAGGACTCTGGAAGGATTCAGAGGATTTACCTCCTGCCTAGCGGAGCAAAAGAAAAGGGTATTATCTATGGAACTGGTGCCTGGAATAGGGGAGACATCAAAGGACATCCTGCAATGAGGCAGGCATATGAAATGGGTAAAGGCGTATAAACAGGAGGAACAAGATTGGATCAGAAATCTTTAGCAACAGACAAGTTATTTACGAATCAGGATTTATTCAAATTATTTCTGCCAGTAATCATTGAGCAGTTTTTAGAATATCTGGTAGGATTGGCAGACTCAATCATGGTAGCACATATAGGGGAATCAGCCGTATCTGGTGTGTCTTTGGTGGATTTCGTCATGGCATTACTCATTAGTTTGTTCGCAGCTCTGTCTACCGGTGGTGCAGTCATTGCAGGACAGTATATGGGCAGAAAGCAGATGGAAGAATCACGAGAAGCAGCGAATCAACTAGTATGGTTCTCCGGTGCCATATCCGTCATAATCATGGTCATTATCTATCTAGGGAAACCGCTTATTTTAAATGGTGTTTTTGGGCAGATTACGGATGAAGTACGCAGGGATGCGAATACCTACCTGATGATTACGGGAATATCCATTCCGTTTCTTGCACTATATAATGCAGGAGCTGCAATATTCCGTACTATGGGTAATTCAAAACTGCCTATGAATGTAATGTTGTATATGAACATAGCGCACGCGGTAGGGAATGCAATACTTATTTACGGCTTCCATTTTGGAGTAGAGGGTGTTGCTATACCGACCTTGATATTACGTATTGCGGCTGCAGTTATTATAATCACATTGGCTTTAAACAAAAAGCAATCAATATATATAAAGAAAAGTTTAAAACACAAATTTAATTGGTCAATGCTGAAAAGAATCTTAGACATTGGTGTTCCGTATGGATTGGAAAATGGTTTGTTCTATCTGGGAAGAATTATGGTACTCAGTCTTGTTGCTACGTTTGGTACGGCAGCAATTGCAGCAAATGCGGTGTCAGGTACCATTGTTATGTTTCAAGTGCTGCCAGGTATGGCAATTGGTCTTGGTTTAACTGTAGTTATCTCAAGATGTGTCGGCGCAGGAAATTATGAACAGGCTAAATATTACACCAAAAAGGTTATGGGGATTGTGTATGCGGCACATGTAGTAAGCTGTGCAGTGGTACTTGCTTTGCTCCCGTCCATATTACGATTGTATGGAATATCTGAGACAGCAACGTCATTAACCACAAAAATCGTTTGGTATCATGGAGCATTTATGGTAGCAATCTGGCCACTTGCTTATACTTTGCCTGTGATATTCCGTGCAGCAGGCGATGCTAAATTTCCAATGATTGTTGGTACTTTGACCATGATTTTTTGTCGTATTGCACTAGCTTATTTGCTAAGTATTTATTTTGATATGGGAATGTTCGGCACATGGGTAGCTATGTTTATTGATTGGATCGTCAAGGCAATCATTTTCATATATCGGTATATAAGTGGAAAATGGACTGAGTTTCATGCAATATAACTAATCTCTGTATAATAACCAGCAACAGTTTAGAATTTTTTCCAAGGTTAATATTTCCACATGAGATAATAAGTTATGTAAAAACAAAAACCTATTGACTTAGAGCAAACTCCAAGTGATATAGTTTGGATAGCAGGAGAAAAAAATCAAATGCCAAATGCTGCTTTGGCATTTGATTCGCTGCTTCTGTAAAAATAACGAATGAAACGATTCCAGTAAGGGGGAAAATATAGAATGGAAAAGAAAAAATTAGGATTTGGATTTATGCGTTTACCGGTAAAGAGCCAGAATGATCCATCAAGTATTGATATAGATACATTAAAACAAATGGTGGATACTTTTTTGGAAAAAGGCTTTACCTATTTTGATACAGCTTATATGTATCATATGGGTAAGAGTGAGTTAGCTATTAAAGAGGCTTTAGTAAATCGTCATAAAAGAGACAGTTTCACTGTAGCCACTAAATTGCCAACGATGTTTTTGAAAACAAAGGAAGATCAGGAAAGAATTTTTAACGAACAGTTAGAAAAATGTGATGTGGATTACTTCGATTACTATCTTCTTCACAATCTTGGTGTATCACATTATGAGATAGCCAAAAAATTTGATAGTTTTGCATTTATTCAAAGCAAGAAAAAAGAAGGAAAAATTAGACATATTGGATTTTCCTATCATGATAATGCGGATTTATTAGAGGAAATTCTTACAGCACATCCGGAAGTGGATTTTGTCCAGTTACAGATTAATTATCTGGATTGGGACAATGAAAGTATTCAGTCAAGAAAATGCTACGAGGTAGCAAGAAAACATAATAAACCAGTTATTGTTATGGAACCTGTCAAAGGTGGTACGCTTGCGAAAGTGCCTGAAAAGGCAGAGAAATTATTCAAGGACTATCATCCGGACATGTCCATACCATCATGGGCAATCCGTTTTGTGGCAAGCCATGAGGGAATTATGATGGTATTAAGTGGAATGTCTGATATGGAGCAGCTACTCGATAATACAGGATATATGCAAGAGTTTCAGCCTTTTGGTAAGGGAGAATATGATATTGTAAAAAAGGCTGTTAATATTATTAACGAAGCAATTGCGATTCCATGTACAGCCTGTCAGTACTGTGTAGAGGGCTGTCCGAAAAACATAGCCATTCCGAAGTATTTTGCATTATACAATACTGAAAAGCAATCTTTGAACACTGGTTTTTCTACACAGAGGGTATATTATGATAATTATATAAAAACAAATGGTAAGGCATCGGACTGTATCGGATGTAAACAATGTGAAAGACATTGTCCACAGCATATTGAGATTACAAAGTGTTTAAAGGATGTAGGGGATACTTTTGAAGCAGAACTTCCTTTTCGCAGATAGTTAGGAGAGGTTAATATGGAATATCGGATTTTAGGAAGAACAGGGATTAAAGTAAGCGCCATTGGTATTGGCGGTGAAGGATTTGAGAATAAAAGTTATGAAGATTGCGAAGCAATTATTGATTGTGCAATCAATGAAGGTATTAATTTTATTGATATATATAATTCAAATCCGGAAGCTAGAACTAATGTTGGCAAAGCGTTAAGTAAATATCCTCGAAGTAGTTGTGTTATTGAAGGACATCTATGTTCTACCTGGGACAAAGGACAATATCGGCGTACCAGGGATTTAAATGAAGTCGTCAATGCATATGAAGACTTTTTAAATAGATTGCAGTTAGACTATGTGGATGTAGGGATGATTCATTATGTTGATGATCAAAAAGACTTTGATAACATTTTTAATGGAGAAATAATTAAATATGCAAAAGAATTAAAAGAAAAAGGGGTTATTAACTCTTTAGGACTATCAACCCATAATACAGATATTGCTTTTAGAGCAGTGGAAACAGGAATGATTGATGTAATTTTATTTAGCATCAATGCTGCTTATGATATGTTACCAGCCAGTGAGGATGTAAATATACTCTTTGAAGAAAGTACTTTTAAAAACCGGACTTATGAAGGTATTGATTCAAAACGTGATAAGTTATACCAAACTTGTCAAAATGCGGGTGTTGCATTGACTGTTATGAAAGGATATGCTGCTGGAGTGCTACTAAGTGACAAAGAATCGCCCTTTGAAAAAGCACTGACCCCAGTACAATGCTTACATTACTGTTTAACTAGGCCGGCAGTTGCTTCCGTAATGGTTGGAGTCTCTAATATAAATCAAATACTTGCAGCAACCGCCTATGTCACTGCAAGTCATAAAGAAAAAGATTATAGTGAAGTTCTCGCAAATGCACCAAGGAGTTCGTTTAGCGGACATTGTATGTATTGTGGCCATTGTGCCCCATGCTCGAAAAAGATAGAAATTGCCTCAGTAAATAAATATTTAGATTTAGCATTAATTCAAGAAGATGTTCCTGAAACATTAAAGAATCATTATGATTTATTAGAACATCATGCAAGTGAATGCATAGAATGTGGGTTATGTATAAAAAACTGCCCATTTGGTGTAGATGTTATAAATAAAATGAAACAGGCTGTTAAACTTTTTGGTAATTAAACAATTGTGCAGGTTAGAATTAAAAAGATTTAATAAATAATTGACTTGGAGTTAACTCCGAGCTTTATACTAAAAATAAAAATAGAAGGAGGTTCTATAATGTTAAACTTTGATTTTTACAATCCAACACGTATTATATTTGGTAAGGACAGATTAGATGGGATTGATAAGTATGTTCCGGCCGATGCTACTGTCCTGATAACCTACGGAGGTGGAAGCGCTAAAAGGAGTGGACTTATCGACAAGGTTAAAACTGTACTTGGAAACAGGAAAGTTTATGAATTCGGCGGTATCGAGCCGAATCCTCGTTACGAAACATTGGTAAAAGCCGTAGGAATTGTACGCAATGAGAAAATTGATTTTTTGCTTGCTGTTGGTGGGGGTTCTGTCATTGACGGAACTAAGTTCATAGCACTTGCTTCTTGTTACGATGGAGATTCCCGTGACCTGTTAAAGTACGGCTTGGCGCCTATTCCTTTTGATGTAATAGGAAAAGCAGTTCCGTTTGGTACAGTGCTTACTTTACCTGCTACGGGCTCTGAAATGAATAACGGAGCTGTAATCAGCTATGGGCACGGAAAATATCCCGTTATGAGTGAGCTAGTTTTTCCTAAATTTTCAATATTAGATCCGACCCTTACTTTTACACTTCCAAAGATGCAGGTTGCCAATGGAGTGATTGACGCATTTGTGCATACGACTGAGCAATATCTCACATATCCTGTGGATGGCAAGGTACAGGACCGAATGGCTGAGGGTATTTTACAAACATTGATTGAAATAAGTGAAACGACAGTTGCTGAACCCGAAAATTATGATGCACGTGCAAATCATGTTTGGAGTGCTACTCTTGCATTGAATGGGTTAATCGGTGCTGGGGTTCCGCAAGATTGGGCGACTCATATGATCGGACATGAACTTACTGCATTATTTGGCATTGATCATGGCCAGACCTTAGCCATTGTATTGCCAGCATTACTAGAGGTGAGACGCGAACAAAAACGCGCTAAACTTCTGCAATATGCAGAACGTGTATGGCATATAGAAAGTGGCAGTGAAGAAGAAAAGATAGACTTGGCAATTCAGAAAACTAGAGAATTCTTTGAAGGCCTTGGTGTGAAGACGTATCTGTCTCAATATGGCGTTGGGGCTGATAAAATACCGGTTATTGTTGAACAACTGAAGGCCCATGGGATGACAGCACTTTCGGAAACTCAGGATCTTACATTGGATATAATCCAAAAGATTCTTGAAAGAGCAATGTGATTTCTTCCATAACTGATATCCTGTCTACCAGTTTAAATAGTAGCATGAATTAGTGCTACTATTTAAGACTCTTGACTTGAAGTTGGCTCCAAGCTATGATAAAAACGGATATCAGGAGGTGAAACCGTATGAAGATTACAGAAGTAAGTGAAAAATTTGATGTTTCACAGGATACACTCCGCTATTATGAGCGCATAGGACTGATTCCTCGTGTAAATCGCAATAAAAGCGGAATCAGGGATTATACGGAACAAGACTGTGGTTGGGTCGAGTTTATCAAATGTATGCGAGGTGCGGGTCTTCCGATTGAAGTATTGATTGAGTATGTTGGGTTGTTTCAACAGGGTGATGAAACACTTGAGGCAAGAAAAGAACTTTTTGTCGAGCAGCGCAGGCAACTTATAGCAAGAATGGAAGATATGAAGAAGACGCTGGAACGCCTGGATTATAAAATTGCAATATTTCAACAGAATATAATTGAAAAAGAAAAAACACTAAGAAAATCGAAGAAATAGTTTTTCGGGTAAAAAAGTGTTGATATTCCAAGGAGAGGCGGCAATTTCGACCTCTTATGCGACCAGTTTATGCTTAAATGTAGGAGACATAAAAGGACATCCTGCAATGAAGCAGAACGGCTTCTTTTTTTCTTCGCAAGCACTGAATAAGAAACAGGCTCAAATGGAGATTTGAGCCTGTTTTCTTAATTACATGACTATTCTTCTTTTCATCTATACATCTCCGATCTCTTTGACGATTCACTGAAATTTAGGCTTTTCGTAGATACTAATGTCCGATTTATATAACGGGGCTAGGAAATCAGAGATTTGCCAACCCATATTTTATTATTGCTTCCATTAAAGGCTACAACTTTGAGTACACTCGAAGTCAATAGGTTTCATTAATTTTTTAAAACCAAGCCAAAGCCCAATAATTCAGTGCGGAAAGACCCGCTCGATTCCAAACCGCGAAAAAGCTATCCTGGATTATCCCAGAATAGCTTTTTCGACATGAATACACTTTCTGTTTTCGAAATGTCTCTATTTATTCTTTTCCGATACCATCATTTCGTGCATTTGGCTATATTACCTTGCTATATGATGGGATGGAAGTTAAATTGTACTCAAAAAAATACTTGACTTGGAGCTAAGTCCAAGTGCTAGACTGAATTTCAAATAGTAAACATGACGATTGTACGTGTGAGAATAGTGATAGCAATGGCAGCAAGCATGAGAATGAAGCAAGCATGTGAATGGGAAAAGCGATTGATTGGAGGAGTACATAATGGCAGCCATCTAAAGAGAAATCTATGAAAACACAAGCATGCTGGAGTAATGATGAAGAGGAATGATGAATCATGGACAGACGTCAATTTATCAGCGGGGTCGGCTATGGATTATTATCTTTAGGATTGGCGGGATGCGGTCTTAATCTTTCCGAAAGAAGCGGTAATTCGCAAAACACTCAAACTGTCCAAAATACACAAAGTAATCAATCAGCATCTTCGACGGTAAGCGGATATGACCGCAGCAAACTGATCATATCAGAAGGAACTGATCCTAATTCATTAATCGAAAAAGGCTTTGCCGCTCTTGGGGGAATAGGCGCTTTGGTCAGGAGCGGAGCTACAGTCGTATTAAAGCCAAATTTTAGTGTTGCCAGAAAACCGGAAGAAGCTGCGACGACCAATCCGCGGTTAGTTGCCGCTGTTGTGAAGCAATGTTTAGCGGCGGGGGCTAAGGAAGTAAAGGTCATTGATTATCCTTTTCAGAGTCCAGCTGTATGTCTAACGAACAGCGGAATTAAGGAAGCAGTGGAAGCTGTGGGTGGAAAAGCTTATGCCATCAATGCGCAAAGCTTCTATACACAGGCTGATACCGGAGGCAAAATCCTAAAAACCGCCTTGTTTTCAAAAGATGTGTTAAGCGCTGACGTGTTTATCAACTTTCCCATTCTCAAACATCACAGTATAACTAAACTGACTCTAGGTCTGAAAAATATGATGGGGCTTGTATGGGATCGCGGTTACTTCCATAGGACAGACCTTACGCAATGTATTGCTGAACTTGCTGCATTCCGTAAACCTCATCTGACCATTGTAGACGCTACAAGAGGTATTATCGATAATGGTCCTACTGGACCGGGAACCATTCGTGAATGGAATCAGGTAATCTTTGGTGTCGATCCTGTCGCCGTTGACACTTACGCTACGACATTGTTTGGGCTTAAACCGGAGGAAATCGGATATTTAACGGCAGCTGCGCAATTGGGCGTGGGCGAAATGGATCTGCAAAGACTTACAGTTGTGAAGGTGTAATGCAATGAAATCTAAGAAAGCACCCGTATCGCGATACACGTTGCAATTCATCTCGTTAGTATCTTTTGTATTGCTTCTTGCCAACTTATCATACCCACCCGGATTAGGAAGTCTATTATTGCAATGGTTCTCGCGGCTTGACCCCTGGCTTTTGCTGAGCCAACTCCGTTGGCAGCAGGAGGTTCCTCCCTGGGTATGGCTGCCGCTATTGACTTTGGGGTCAGCCTTATTATGGGGGAGAGTATTTTGCGGCTGGATGTGCCCTTTTGGTGCTTTCTTGGCGTTGACGGATAAAATTGGCAGGACAGTTTTTAAAAAACTGTCGTTGACCAGAACCAAAGTGTTGCACGCCGTACAGCCTATGCGGGGTTATTGGCTGCTCTTCCTAGTGATTGTCTTTCTCCTTGGATCAAACTGGGGCTTCTTTTTAACCCCGTTTGCTTTGTTTAGCCATGAGATTGTGAGGGTGTTGCAGGGACATATTCCCTGGATGCTAATTGGGATAACGGCCGGTACTCTGTTTTTTTCCCGTTTCTGGTGCAGTGTGCTATGTCCTACCGGAGTTCTCTTGTCATTAGCAGCCCGATTGCGGCTTTATCGTTACCGACTTGTAGGAAACTGTGTACATTGTGAAAAATGTAAGCGAACCTGTGCTGTCGGCGCAGAGCCGTCGAATACCGGCGTTGCACAGGAAGGGTGTTTAGCTTGCGGGGACTGTCAAAGGGCTTGTCCCACAAAGGCAATCGAATGGCAGCGGAGTTCTTGGCGGGATAAAAATAGTCATATTGTTTCCGCCGATGATATTGCAGCAACAAAGCATCAAGAGTCGCGCAGACAGTTCTTCAAAGTGGCTTTTGCCGTGACTATGGCTGCTGCTTTATGGAAGAAGACTGTTTGGGCGGCGGAAAAAGCTCTACGCCCTCCCGGCGCTCTATCGGAACCAGAGTTTACTGCCGTTTGCAACCGATGTGGAAGGTGTATTCAGGTATGTCCCAGCAACGCGTTGCGCCCGATGCCTATTGCGGATGGACTCGCGAATTTTGAAACGCCTTATATCATTCCGCGTAGAAACCGCTGTGATTTATGCCTGGCATGCCAGAAAGTATGTCCGACCGGAGCCATTGCCCAAGTCCCTCTGGAAAAAGTCCGGATGGGCAAGGCTGTTATTGATAAGTCTCGTTGTATCGCCTGGAATGAGGGTAAATTGTGCTATATTTGCGGCGAACAATGTCCCGTTCTGGCAATTGCTGCGGATGAACATCGGCCTATTGTTATACCTGACAAGTGTGCGGGATGCGGTTCATGTGAGAATGCTTGCCCGGTCGAAGGTGAGGCCGCTATCCGTGTTTTTCCCAATTAGCCATCTTAAAATAGGTTAAAAATATCAAACGAGCAACGCTATAACGAGCGTGAGTTCAGATTTGTGAATAAATGAAAAAAATTATAATAGACCAGGAGGAAAATACGATGAAGAAACTGTTGATACTGGCTCTTACATTGATGATGGCCCTTTCCCTCGTCGCCTGTGGTACGACGAACGGTACCAGGAATAGTGGCGGCATGACAAACAGCAATACCAACAGCAACCAGCAGGAGCCGATGTCCGCCACGCCCGGCAAAAGCGAGCAGGCAAAAACCGAGGACGCAAGTAAGGCACAAGCACAATCACTTTCGCCAGCCAAAAAAGTTCTTGTGGCTTATTACTCTCGCTCCGGTAATACACGCGAAATTGCGAGACAAATTCAGAAAAACGTGGGTGGCGATATTTTTGAAATTCAGACAGTGGATCCATATCCAAGAGATTACGATGCAGTTACGAAACAGGCGAAGCAAGAAATAGAATCGGGTTATAAACCGGCTCTGAAAACAAAAATTGATAATATCAAATCGTATGATGTGATTTTCGTTGGCTCACCTAATTGGTGGAGTACGATAGCCCCTCCGGTTGCAACATTTTTGTCGGAATATGATTTATCTGGAAAAACTATTGTGCCTTTTATCACACACGCTGGAAGCGGAAAAGGACAAAGCGTTACAGACATCGCAAAACTTTGCCCGCAATCGACTGTTCTGGATGGTTTTGCAGTTTGGGGAAGAGATGTAAAAAGCTCGCAAAATGAGGTGTCTAAGTGGTTACGAGAATTGAATTTGTAAAATAAACAAGTTGGAGAAAACATGCATGTAAACCCTTCTATGTCTTCACCGATAATCATAATTGGGAAGGTAACTTCAGATTTGAAGGTTTTTGATAAACTAGGTGAATCTGTAGAAATGAAGATTGAGGTAAATAATTAATTAGATCAGAAAAGCAAAACTTTTTGAATCGAAATATGCTACAAGCTGATCATTGACTTCGTCATGCTAGTTCTCATAATTGTGACAATGACTTACTATTTTACCGGAATTATGGTCCATGAACAGAATATGGAACCATTCATATTCCTAAAAATTTATGCGAAGACTAGTCAAGTGGAAGGTTACATCCATTTGGCTACTGTCCGCGAACCGTGATAAACTCGCAGATCGTGTTTTGGCTGTTTTCTCTTGACTTGAAGTTAACTCCAAGAATTATAATATCTGATATTAGGAGGTGAAACCGCATGACGATTACAGAAGTAAGTGGAAATATTAATGTTCCACAGGATACACTCCGCTATTATGAACGCATCGGACTGATCCCTCGTGTGAACCGCAACAAAAGCGGAATCAGGGATTATACAGAACAAGACTGTAAGTGGGTCGAATTTATTAAATGTATGCGAAGTGCAGGTCTTCCGATTGAAGTCTTGATTGAGTATGTTGGCCTGTTTCAACAGGGCGATGAAACCATTGAGGCAAGAAAAGAACTCTTTATGGAACAGCGTAAGCAGCTCATAACAAGAATCGAAGATATGAAGAAAACGCTGGAACGCCTGGATTATAAAATTGCAAGCTATGAACGGATAGTCGTTGAAAAAGAAAATGAACTAAAATAACCGGAGGGTTAGTTTTTGTGGGTAAAACAGTGCCGTGAAATGGCTTAGTACGTTGAATATTAGTAAGTAGAATAATAATGATGATTAAATTAGAGAGGGATAGGAAATGGCAAATTCAAAGAGCCTTATCGCTTACTTTTCACGCAAAGGAAATAATTATGTGGGAGGTAGTATTGTAAACCTGCCAATTGGAAACACAGAAGTAATAGCAAAGAAAATACAGGAATTAACAGAGAGCGACATATTCGAAATCAAAACAGTAAAATCTTATCTCGAAGATTATACGGAAACAACAAATGTAGCACAGAAAGAAAAGAGGGAAAATGCCAGACCTGAGCTTACAGAGATAGTAGATGATATGGATTCTTATGATGTGATTTATATCGGGTATCCAAATTGGTGGGGAACAATGCCGATGGCGGTATTTACGTTTTTAGAGTCGTATGATTTTTCAGGTAAGACCATTATTCCATATTGCACACATGAAGGTAGTGGAATGGGAAGTAGTGAACGCGATATCAAGAAACTTTGTCCGAATGCAAAGGTGCTGTCCGGTTTAGCGATTCGAGGCGGCAGTGTTGACAGAGCAGACAAAGATGTTGCAAACTGGCTAAAAAAATTGATTTGATACCATAAACGAAAGAATTTGAAAAACGTAAATTTGGAAACAGTGGACTTGAAGTATTCGCCATTGGTCTTGGCTGCATGGGAATGAGCATGGGGTACGGTCCTGCGGGAAACAAGAAAGAAATGATTTCGCTGATCCATTCAGCCGTAGAACGCGGCGTTACCTACATCGATACCGCCGAGGCTTATGGTCCATACACTAACGAAGAGCTTGTCGGCGAAACGCTTGTTCCTTTGCCCAATTAACAATCTTAATATAGTTGAGGCAATAATTTAGGGGGTTCTAGTATTAAAAAAAGTTGAACGCGCAGTGTGATGTTCAGATGGAGAAACAAGCACACCAACTGAGCATCACCCCAGCCGCCCGCCAAGATTGGCCGGTTATTGAAAAAATATTCGTAGAATCCTTTCAGACTGATATCTTCTTTCCCCTGATGAAACGCAGACTGGATCTAGCCAAAAAATCTTCCCGCTTTTCTAAATCAATTTCCGCCCTGTTTGCCGGGAATGTTTATCTATTACGGTCAGATAACCGACCGGCCGGTTTCATTATGCTTAAAAAAACCGTCGACAAACTACTGCACCTGCACTATGTGGCGGTCGCGCCGGAATTCCGCAGGCAAGGGCTGGGCAGGGAAATGGTCGGTTTCGCCCTCAAAGTTGCCCATGAATACGGCGCCGATATTTCCCTGGAAACCGAAGTAGACAGCCCTGCTATGACACTCTACAACAGCTTAGGGTTCAGAGTTGATAATCAATTTCACATCTATAGTCTGGTGTCACCGTCTGCTCCGCCCGGTGGACAAAAATCAGCCGTTGAACTGATGCATGTAGAAGATACCAAGGGTATGCTCACGTTGGCTAAAGAATGGTTGTTAGGCTATCGATCCTCGGTCCTAGCGTGCATCTCACTGGAGAAAACACCACTCCGTTTCCGTGTTTGCAGACCGACCTCGGGCAGCGCCGATATCATCCACTGCAGCCTAAGCGGCGGCAGTAACGAGTTACTGTTTCAAACCTTGCCACACTTGGCATTCCGCATGAATAATCCCGGCGGCGCCTACTTGGTAGTACTGAGCGGTGCAGACCAGGCTAAAATAGACTCACCCTGGCTGCGCGATCGTATCGACTATGTCACCATGACCAAGAAGCATCAGCTTTGAAGACAATAAAACAACTCTAAATGGAAGAATATTGAGTAGTGAGGGCATTTTGAAGAAAATGAATGGAGAATAAAACATGGATAAATCAAAAAAATTAAGTGAAAGTGTAATCTTCCCGAAAGGTCAAAAAATTATAAATGAGTATTTCATAGGGGAAACATGGCTTGAAATGCTTGTCTCTAATGACAGCATCTTTAATTGCCCAATCGGTAACGTAACTTTTGAGCCTGGCGCAAGAAATAATTGGCACAAGCATCCAGGTGGGCAGATTTTGCTTGTTACGGGCGGCAAAGGATATTATCAGGAAGAAGGCAAACCTGTTCAGGTAATCAAGGAAGGCGACGTTGTAAAAATCCATCCAAATGTGAAACATTGGCATGGTGCTACACCAGATAGCTGGCTTGCTCATATCGCGATAAGTACTAATGCCCAAAAGGGAGACGCCGAATGGCTGGAACCCGTAACGGATGAAGAATATAACAACTTACAATAACATCATTGTCTGTTTAGTATAACTCCTACATTAAAAATAGTTAAAAGGCGTAAGGAATTAAAGCATGTTAAAGAATTATTGAGTAACTCTTGGATAAGGGGCGGAATACATGACGGCAGTCCGCGAAACGAAGGAGATACGTCAATTATTATTACCCAAAACTAGCTTTTGGAGATTTGCATGAAAAGATGGTTAAGAAAAATGCTATTAGCTTCGTTGATAAGCCTAGCCATGTTAGCTCTCGGTATAGGTCTTTATATACAGCAGCCTAAGTTTGGAACATTGCCTGAAGGTTCCCGCCTTCAAGGAATTAAAAGTTCGCCTAATTACGTTGACGGGCAATTTCAGAATTTAGTTCCCACTCCTAATTTTAGCGAAGGAAGCAGTACTGCTTCTGTGTGGTGGAATTTTCTTTTTACCAAAAAAGAACGGTTAGCACCGACAACTTCTATTCCTACAGTAAAAACAGATCTGAAGACCTTGGATAAAGGTACCGATGCAGTCATTTGGCTTGGTCATTCTTCGTACTTTATGCAACTTGGCGGCAAAAGAGTTCTGATTGATCCTGTATTTAGTTCTTATGCAGCACCTGTTTCTTCTTTTAACAAGGCTTTTCAAGGAACAAATCAATACACAGCAGAAGATATGCCGGAAATCGATTATTTGCTCATTTCTCACGATCATTGGGATCACTTGGATTATCCCACTATTATTGCTCTGAAACCCAAAATCAAAAATGTGATCTGCGGTTTAGGAGTGGGATTATATTTTGAACAATGGGGATTTGACACAAAACATATTCTTGAAGCTGACTGGTTTACCAAATTAGAATTAGAAAATGACTTTACCATCCATGTATTGCCGGCACGCCATTTTTCCGGCCGCTTATTCAGTAGAAACAAGACTTTGTGGACCGGATTTGCCCTGGTAACTCCGCAACGCCGTGTATTCTACAGCGG
>JAQSXG010000052.1 GCA_029256785.1 Neobacillus sp. | reverse complement strand
GAGAAAGAATTTATTTACTGCTTTCTTCATGGGATAATGGATTTGTTTGTATTGATTATTTTCAAATACAACATAACCAAGTGTATAAATATTTTCGAATGTAATTTGCATCTATAATCATTTCTCCATCGACACCACTACTTAAGATAGCAGGAAAATAATTCGTTTTTACTGGTTCACCGAAAAGACCCACCGCTAAAAATAGTGGATATACTCCTAAATCAACAAGTGCACCACCAGAATAGGTTGCTGAAAAAATATTAGGCTCCTCACCTTGTAGCAAGAGGTCATATCGAGAAGAATATTTAATATACGGTAAAATTGTACTTCTAATCTTACCTGCCATATGTAATTTTTCCTTTAATATCTTAAAGTTCGGGGTATGAATATTTCGAATCGCTTCAAATAGATAGACCCCATTTTCCTCGGCAGTTCGGTAGGCTATTTCGAGCTCTGCTGTATTGGAAAATATCGGTTTTTCACAGATTACATGCTTCTTATTTTTCAGAAAGGTAATGGCTTGCTCAAAATGCAAAGAATTCGGCGAAGCAATATATACTGCCTCAATTTCATTACTTTTTGCCATATCCTCAAGGTTAGTAAAATAAGTAGGTGCGTTATATGTATCAGCTAGCTTTTGTGCTTTATCCTCTGTTCGAGAATATACAGCGACTAAATCTAATTGTTCACTGAGTTTTGCAGCTTCAATAAAGGAGGTTGTTATCCACCCTGTTCCAACCGTACCGAATTTTATCATTTAACATCCCCATCCTTCCACTTTAAAATATTAGTTTAGTCTTTTTTCGTCTGAAATACCAATATGACCTTTATTCTCATTGCTATTTCTTAAGAAACATACCAAACAGGGTATTTTTTCTTAAGAATAATGGAAAAATATCAGTATTTATGTTATTTATTAAATAGTAGATAAGATGAAAGAGGTTGAAAGTATGGACAATCATACGTCTAATTTTATAAAAGATAGAATGATCAAGGATTTAGAATCGGGAAAGCACGATAAAATTATTACTCGTTTCCCACCTGAACCAAATGGATATTTACATATTGGCCATGCTAAATCGATTATCATTAACTTTGGCTTAGCAGATGAATTTAACGGAACAACAAATTTACGATTTGATGATACAAATCCATTAAAAGAAGATGTCGAATATGTTAACTCCATTAAAGAAGATGTAAAATGGCTTGGCTTTGAATGGGATAATTTATATTTTGCTTCGGACTATTTTGAGGAAATGTATAGCCGTGCCGTACTTTTAATTGAAAAAGGACTTGCATATGTAGATGACCTTACCGCCGATGAAATCCGCGAGTACAGAGGGACTCTTACCTCTTCTGGTAAAAATAGTCCCTATCGTGAGCGCTCTATTGAGGAAAACCTAGATTTATTCTCTAGAATGCGCAAGGGCGAGTTTGGTAACGGTGAAAAGGTGCTTCGTGCAAAGATTGATATGTCATCACCGAACATAAATTTGCGTGATCCAGTTATCTATCGAATTTCACATGCATCACATCATAATACTGGGGATAAATGGTGCATCTATCCGATGTATGCTTTTGCCCATCCGCTTGAAGATGCTATTGAAGATGTGACCCATTCCATCTGTACAGTGGAATTTGAGGATCAACGTCCTCTTTATAATTGGGTGGTTGAAAAGTGTGAGATGGCAAGTCAGCCACAACAGATTGAATTTGGACGGTTAAATGTAACCAATACAGTTATGAGTAAACGTAAACTAAAGCAATTAGTTGATGAAGGTTTTGTTGATGGCTGGGATGACCCAAGAATGCCAACGATTTCCGGTATGCGAAGAAAAGGATATACTCCAGAATCTATTCGTAACTTTGTTATCGAAACAGGTGTTTCAAAAGGTTCAGGTGCTGTCGATTCACAAATGCTTGAGCATTATGTTCGTGAAGATTTAAAATTAAAGGCACCACGGACGATGGGGATCATTAATCCACTAAAAGTGGTGATTACCAATTATCCTGAAGGACAAATTGAATTATTAGACGCTGAAATCAATACAGAGAATCCTGAAATGGGTACGAGGAAGATTCCATTTTCTCGTGTGATCTATATTGAAAAGGACGATTTTATGGAAGATCCTCCAAAGAAGTATTTTCGTCTCTTCCCAGGTAATGAGGTACGTTTAAAGAATGCTTATTTCATTAAGTGCGAAGAAGTGGTGAAGGATGCAAATGGGGAAGTAGTTGAGTTACATTGTACCTATGACCCAGAAACTAAGAGTGGTACAGGCTTTACTGGTCGTAAAGTAAAAGGAACGATTCATTGGGTTGAAGCAGCACATGCTGTACCTGCTGAATTCCGTTTGTTTGAACCATTAATTTTGGATAAAACAGAGGAAGAACAAGAAGTTGAAGGGAAAAATTTCCTTGACCATGTTAACCCTCATTCTCTTGAAGTTTTACAAGGTTTTGTGGAGCCAAACATGAAGGAAAGCAGACCACAAGATAAGTTCCAGTTCTTTAGACATGGATATTTTAGTGTAGATCCTAAATTAACTACAATCGATAAGCTGGTTTTCAATCGGGTTGTCTCATTGAAAAGTTCGTTTAAACTTTGAACCACTCGTCACTAAAGTAACGAGATTCCTGCGAACACCGAAGTAACCCTCAGTTTTTTAGCAGGCTATCCCTGTCACACCGACAGTTAGCAGTGAAAACGACTTAGATTGTCTCCTGCGGTGTTGCATGAACGTGTTCTTTTCGGAAAACAATAAAAACAAAGAACCAGGCATGTTAATGTCTGGTTCTTGTTTTTTGTCTTTTACAAAATTGCCACTGGTACCTCTAGGATGATTTTTGTCCCTTCCCCTAGTGATGATGAGATGGTAAGTTCTCCACCTACTGATCGGGCTCTTTCGTCCATACTAAATAACCCTACTCCATGGGTTTGTTCTGTTAAATCAAATCCGCTACCTTTATCTTCAATCATTACTCTAACAATTTCGTCTATTTTTCTCACAGTAACATTTGCTTCGGAAACTTCCGCGTATTTTCGAACATTTGTTAAAGCTTCCTGAATAATCCGGTATATCGTTAGTTCGATGCTAATATCAAGACGCTGATTTAATACACATTCAAAATAAACATCAATATTATAGTTTTCAGAATAACGCGCAAGAAAAGAGCGAATAGCTGGGACAAGCCCGAGATCATCTAAGACAGAAGGACGTAGTTCCCAAGAAATTTCGCGAATTTCTTCTATCAATTCTGTTGCTTCCTGTTGCATTTGGTGAATTAATGGATGGTCCACTTCAGACATTAGACGGTTGATTGTAATCAAATGACTATATAAATTCTGGCCAATACCATCATGTAAATTCCTCGATAGCCTTTTACGTTCCTCTTCTTGAACATCAATAATAGTCGTCATCATTGTTTGCAACTCTTGTTCCACGCGTTTTCTTTTTGTAATTTCGTAGCGGATGGCTAAATATTGGTACGGTTTACCTTTATCATTCATAAATGGCACAATGGTTGTATCAACCCAATAATACGATCCATCCTTTGCTTTATTGCAAATTTCACCCTTCCAAACCTCACCTGAACCGATCGTTCTCCACATTTCTCTAAAAAAGACCTTTGAATGATAACCAGAATTTAAAATATGATGATCCTGACCCATAAGCTCAGCCCTCGAATACTTGGAAATGCGGCAAAATTGGTCGTTAATATATGTAATGATCCCTTTTGAATCAGTTATTGCAACAATCGAAGACTCATCAAGCGCAAACTTAATATCTATTAATTCTTGCATCGACTTTTTTAATTCAAACTCAAGGTAGGCTAGCTCGTTCAAAGGTTGCTTAATTTCCTTATCCATTTTCTGCCTCCTTAATTAACGTAGGATATGACTCTTAAGGATTTGCTCCAACAAATGAGCACTTTGCTTTACAAGCTCTTTACTATGCTCCGAAAAATGATGTTTTTCTCTGTTTCCAACTAATAATACTCCTTTTGGAACAGCACTAAAAAATAAAGGGACGGCGTAAGTGGAAACTAGTTTTTCAGCAAGCATAATTGGATGGTCTATAACCTTTCCGAGTATATTGTTAGGAAAATCAACCATCTCCATCGGGCTACCACTTGAAATAATTTTTCCTGCGATCCCTTTTCCAAAGCGGACGGTAATACGTTTGTATTTATCATTCAAATTGCCTATTGCATAGTGCCATCTGACATCCGGACCTACTTCATTTTGAAGGGCAAGGGCTACAAACTCACAGCCAGTTGCTTTTTTCAATTGATTACATACGTCACTAACGGCTGGCAGTTCCTTTATCTCAGGCATCCTAGTAGATTCTCCTTACATTCCATATCCTAATAACCCCTTTTTTAATGCATATTCAACCAATTCTGGACGTGTTTTCATTTGGAGTTTTTCCATTAAGTTACCTTTATGGGTCTCAACTGTTTTCACACTTATGATTAACTGCTCGGCAATTTCTTTGTTTGCATAGCCTTTTGCAACAAGTGTTAACACTTCTTTTTCTCGGTCTGATAGCAGATTAAAGGTATCGTTATTTCCATGCTTAGTACTGGCTAAATATTCTTCCATCAATCGTTTCGTTGCTGCTGGATGTAGATAGGCGTCACCCAGCGCTACCGATTCAATAGCAGACATTAGTTCATCATGGGGGGCACTTTTTAAAATACATCCGGAAGCACCTGCTTTTACCGCCCTAAATAGGTACTCTTCATCATCGTGCATGGTCAGTATTAGAATGTTTACTTCTGGCATAAGCTTCTTTAATTCAGAAGTTGCAGACAACCCGTCTTTTCCATGTGGCATGCTTAAATCCATGACGACAACATTTGGTTTTAGTTTTAGAGCCTTTTGTATCCCTTCATTTCCTTCTGAAGCTTCACCAATCACTTGCATCTTCGGGTGATTATTCAGGAGCATCGTAAGACCCATCCTTACAACAGCATGATCATCCACCAATAGAATTTTTATCAAATTTCAGCTCTCCTTTTTCCCTTCATAGGGAAGAGAAATTTCAATCGAGGTACCTTCTCCTATTGTAGAGGAAATAGTACATTCTCCACCAGTTAGATGCATCCGTTCCTTCATGGCTGAAATACCAAGAGTATTATCAGCCTCTTCCAGTTTGAAACCTTGGCCATAGTCACGAATAATCAAATTTAATTCATCAACTCGCCAATAAAAATCTATTTTTACATCAGATGTATCTGCATACTTGGCAATATTCGCTAGTGCTTCCTGACAGACGCGAAACACAGCAATCCGATGCCTCTCCGAAAGCTGCCTTTCTTTGCCAGATGAATTCAGATCAACAAGAATTCCAAATGTAGAAGTATATAGCTTAATATAGCTTTTAATTGCTGGAAGCAATCCTAGTGTTGTTAGGGTAGGTGGATGCAATTCTACAGAAAGAAGTCTAACCTCCTGAATATTCTTTTCTAGCAACTCAGTCATTTCATGTAAATAACTTTTTAAATGCGGCTGTTTGGTACTTGATTGAACAAATTGTAATCCCGTTAAGATACTATAGAGATTTTGGCCGACCCCTTCATGAAGCTCTTGGGAGATTCGTTTAATCTCTTCTTCCTGTGAATAAATAATGTACGAGCTAATTTGCTGGTTATTTGTTGGTTGCTCCATTATTAACCTCCTAACAAACTAAATTGTAAAAAAAAAGCCAGGTTATTAATAGACCTGAACCTTTTTAATCGTATAGGTTAAACCACTTTTTGGATCTGATGCGCAAAAGGCTGTGTCTGTTTGGCTTATATCACTATCCTTTGGAACTGCGAGAAAATAGAAATTATCAAAATAAAAACGCACATGTGTACCATCTGGGCAGCTCTGAACTTTTTTTACCTTTTTCTGAACAACTGGTGCCTGATCTTTTACCTGTGCATCCTGGATAATAACTTCTATAGATTCTCCGACGAATCGCTGCAGTTCATTCATGCTAATGGGTTCCACAGCTATTACATCCTCTCTTGGCAGGATAAATGAACATTTTATAGCCTTGTAGATATTCCCAAAATTTCTCTCCTGCATTTTCCTCAAGATAACGGATGGATTCTTCTTCAGAAGTCCAATCACTCATACCCTTCACTTCTGCAATAATCATCTCAGCACCATCGAACTTCTTTTCTTCAAGATACCATTTCAAACGCTTTTTTCCAAATGTACTTTTTAATAGTTCATCAATTTCAATCGAAAAATTATCTGATTGTGCTCTCATAAAACAAAAATCAATATATGTCTCACTATTCATGAACATTCACACCCTTTTTATAGATGGTGAACGCAACAGGAAACAAGATGAGATTGATGATTGCAGCGATAATCGTTTTGGTGTAATTTTCATAAAAATATTGGTGAACCATGAATTGAGTAACAATAATATTCAACATTAAGACAGCTAGAAGGAGGGCAACACTTACGTAACTACGCTTCATAACGTTTCACCCCCACGGCATACACAGAGCCGTCTTCGACTTTCACATAAATCTCGGGAAGCGGTCTTCTTGGTGGTCCGGCAGTTGGTGCCCCAGTTTCTACATCAAACTTACCATGATGACAAGGACAAATCATTTCACCTTCATCCTTTTTCCAAAATACAGGACATCTTAGATGAGTACAGGCGTTTTGATAAGCAACGTACTTTGTTTCTGTCAGTCTAATTAAGATCGCACTATCATGTTCTCCAGGAAAGGCAAAGTCTATTGAATCGCCAACAGCCAGCGACTTTACATCAATTATTTTCTGTTTCGGATATTTTTTATCACCAAGGCCATTTAATTCTTTAGCCGCTAATACTCCCCATGGGAGAGAGGAAACAGCGAACACTCCTGCTGCACCCACTAATGTTTTCATAAATCCACGTCGATCTAGCTTTCTTTCATTATTGCGATTTATATTATGTGTATAATTATCTTCATCAAATGGGATTTTATTATTCTTTTCTGACATGTCTAATCCCTCCTAAAACAATTTGGTGACACCCTGTAAAATACCAGGGAGATTCACTCTTACATTTGTTTCGCCTTCTAAAGGCATACTAGTTACCCATTTATCATTATCTAAATTGAACTGATTTTGTTTCGCATCAATTTCATCCTCTGTTAACCATTGGATTGTGTTAGAAGGACAAACACTTGCACACATTGGTGGAATACCGTCTTTCGTCCTGTCAATACATAAATCACACTTATACATTAGATTTTGCTCTGTATCAAACTTTGGAATACCATACGGACAAGCAATGGTACAGTTCTGACAACCAATACACTTTTCTACAAGAGCAGATAACACAGCACCCGTTTCGTGAATTTGGATGGCCTGAGCTGGACAACTTCTTGCACAGGCTGGATTCACACAGTGAAGGCACATAAGAGGCATCGTTTGACGGTTAACAAGCGGGTTTACGTCGTAAACATAGTTACGATTACGCTCCTCATGCCCGCCACACTGTGTACAAGCCGCCAAGCAAGAGCGGCACCCTATACAGTTTTCAAGTTCTAAATAAAGCCTCTTCTTCATTTACTGCACCTTCTTTAATTCGAGTTTTTCAATCTGCGCAGCGCAAGCTTTAAATTCAGGCATCCGTGACATCGGATCTAGCGCTGGAATCGTTAAGAGATTAATAGATTGATCGTGTCCCCAATGGTAGGGAACAAATACTGTATCTTTACGGATCGCTTCAGTAATTTTCACTTTATATTCCGCTTCACCTCGACGTGTATAGAGGCGAACCATTTCTTCATGTCCGATATTGTATTTTGTAGCGGTTTCCGGATGTACCTCAACAAACGGGTCAGGACACATGTCTCGCAAGAAATTGATTCTTCTAGTTTGATTCCCCGATAAATAATGATAGACCACACGACCAGTTGTTAAGCGTAATGGAAAATTATCAGTTGGCTCTTCAGCTGGCGGACGGTATGGCAACGCACAAATTTTCGCTTTTCCATCTGGATGATAGAATTTTTTATCCAAAAACATATGTGGCGTTCCCTCATCGTTTTCATCTTTACATGGCCAGAATACACCATCTTGCTTTTCAATTTTATCCCAAGTAATTCCATAGTAATCCGCATAGCCACCTTTTGAAGCTAAACGGAATTCATCACCGACATCACTAGCTGTTTTTAAATGAGAGAAGTATTTGCCTCTTCCTAAACGCTCACACAGCTCCACTTGAATTTGCCAATCAGGTTTAGATTCTCCAAGTGGCTCTTGTGCTTTGTTAATTTTTATACAACGTCCTTCAAGGTTTGTAACTGTTCCTTCATCTTCAGACCAAGTAGTTGTTGGCAAGATTACATCTGCATATTCTGCAGATTCAGAAAGATAGAAATCAGCACATACCATGAAATCTAGGTTCTTTAATTGTTCTCTTACATAATTTAAGTTTGGAGCAGAAACCGCAGGGTTCGAACATAATAAGTACAAGCCACGGATTGTTTTTTGTTCCATTAGCCCAAACATTTCGTATGCGGATACTCCTTCTTTTGGCATTTCTTCAGGTTCTATCCCCCACACCTTAGCAACTGCTTTAACATGCTCTGGATTTGCAATTTTCCTGTAGCCTGGCAGGGCATCAGCTTTCTGACCGTGCTCACGGCCACCTTGACCATTTCCTTGTCCAGTAAATGTTGCTACACCTGCTTTAGGCCGACCAATTTTTCCAGTGACTAATGCCATGTTGGTATAACCTGAAACATTGTCTACACCTTTAATCTGTTGTTCTATACCGCGAGCAAACATCACAATCGCATTAGGTGCTTTTCCGTAAATTTCAGCGGCTTTAATAATCTTTTCAGGTGCCACTCCTGTTAATTCACTTGTATATTCTGGTGTGAATTCTTTCACTAGTTCCTTCGTTTCTTCAAAACCGTTGGTATGGTTGTTAACAAAGTCCTCATCTGCGTAGCCGTTTTGAATAAGTAAGTTTAATATTCCATTTGCAAGCGCTAGATCTGTTCCTGGTCTTAAGTCCAAATGAACATCTGCTCTTCTAGCTATTGGGGTCTCACGAGGATCAGCTACGATTAGGTAACCGCCTCTTTCTTGAACAGCCCAAACACGGAACATTGAGGTTGGATGGCATTCAGCTGTGTTACTGCCAGCAATAAATAGGCAATCCGTTTCATGAAGATCTGTCCAAGGAAGTGTTGAACCACGGTCAACCCCAAATGATCTCATAAAACCACCTGCAGCGCTTGCCATGCAGAAACGGCCATTATAGTCGATGTAGCGAGTTTGTAAGCCAACACGTGCAAATTTTCCAGTAAGGTAACATTTTTCATTAGTCATTGATACACCGCTATAAACACTGAGTGAATCCTTACCATAATTATGTTGTAGCTCTTGAAACTTCTTCGCGATTAGGTCATATGCTTCATCCCATGTAGCCTCGCGGAAACCTTTTTTTGTCCCTTTCAAGGAGGCATCATCACGGATTAAGGGTTTTAGAATCCGATCATCATGATTGGTTTGCTGGTAAGCTGTAACCCCTTTTGGACACATTTTTCCAAGTGTTACTGGCCAATCATAACGAGGCTCAACCCCAATTATTTTATTTGTCTTTGTATTCACACGTAAGTTCATCCCACATTGCATACCACAATAGCTGCAGTGTGTTTTAACGAGTGTTTCATTCGGATGCCTTACATTCTCAACTTCTTTAAAGAACTTATCCTTTTGCATTCTGGTTTGCCTCCTTGACCTTCACTTGATGAGTTGCGAATCCTGAGAATCTTGAAATTCTATATTTTCTACGGCATGGTAGGCAGAGTTCTGCAAGATTAAAGCCATCTTCCATGTTAAAATCAATATCATTTACACCCAATACTTGAACAATATCGCTAGATTGCTCAACAGAAACAAATTCGTCTCCACAAACCTTACATTCTTTCATTGCTTGTGCGCTGTAGTGCTCACGATAATTTTTTGCTAAAACACTCATCGGACGGAAAGGAATATGGGCTAGTTTTCCAAACGGTAAGTAAATCAAGGTCACGATCACTGAGAATTGATGGATCAATGACATTTGCGGCTGCATCCAGCCATGTAGGAATACATTCTGGAATGTTAATAATAGACCTGTAATTGAAATAAACAACAATAAGTAAAGTGGCAGGAAGTCATAAATGAATTTCTGTTCTGCTCTCGCCTGCATATTTTTCAAACGGCGGTAAAGTGCCATACATACTCCAGCAATAACCATGGTGGCTGAAATATTTAGTGCATTATACGAGAACCAAGCAATGATTCCATCTGCCTTCACTTCCATCAAATTCATACCCATTAAGACGATTGTATAGAGCCCGTTCTCATCCATAGTAAAATACATCCATCCAAATACTAATGGAAACGTAACAAGGCAAGCTAAAACACAGCCCCAGCCGATTAAGATATGCTGAATCCAGCGGTAGAATCCGCGATTCCAAATGAAATTGTAAATGGCTAAATGATCTACAGATGTTTTAGCCGTACTTTTTCTAAATAACAGCTTTAAACCTTTTTTAATAAAAAGCTTGGTTGGAGGTCTTTCCCCCCATGCAATAAAGCGATAGAAAAAACCACCAATGAATACAACCGTTCCGACCATGTATCCATAGAGATTTAAATCAACATGTGTAAACATTCTAGTGGCAATAAATGAAAGTAGTACAATAGCGGAAACGGTTAAGAACATTGACTTTGCAAAATGTGATGCAAACGCATTGTCAAGCGAACGATCCGCTTTTTTAGTAGTAGAAGTATTGGCCTGCATTTCTGATTCCTCCTCAAAAAAAATAACACTAACAATTTTCTTACTCTAATTGTAAGGAAATTGTTAGTGTTTCATTAATAGGGGAACTCCCCCATCCTCCAAGGGAAAAACCCTTAGATATACAATTTTAGACAAACTTTTGTCACAAACTATGATGGAAGGTATTTTTTGCGCCAGGAATTTAACAGCAATAGAACAAATATTCCGACCTGAAGTGAAAACAGTACGGCATCCCAGAAAAGTAAGCTTGTTGGGGGTTGAGTAAATCCAGGGAATATTTTGTATCCCGCATAGATAACTTCTGGAATATAATAAATGAAATACAATGCAATAGAAACAACAACACCAAGGAAGTATAACAGTGTATAAAGAAAGACCGTCCTTCTTTCCTCTGAAAAAAGAACCTCTGTCCTGGCTCTGAATCTGATAAAAGAAAGCTTATTTCTAATATTTTGTTTCGCATTTTCCATTAGATTGTAGCATCCAGAAACATTTTCAAAAACAAAATATAAATCTGTTTTCATATATATACAGCACTGATAGATAATTCTTAAAACAATGTCAAACACTGCTAAGTTTAATAATCCAATAAATAACCAGGAACCATTGGGAAATAACAATTGAGAAACAAGGGCAATGAATAGAATAACCATATCAAAACAAAGACCTGCAAGAAAAAGAACATTCCGCTCTTTTGGTGCAAGTTTCCAAACCGATGACATATCCGTTTCTATTACCACAAAAAACATACGGTGTCCGATTCCTAATTTTGTCGGGAGATTATGTGCCCTCATGGCCAATATATGACCGAACTCATGTACTAACAGTAGCAAAAACGTGAACGACATCCATAAAACCACATTTAATGCCATAATATCAAACACAAAGATATCCTCATGATGTGGAAATAATGAAGGATGGGTAATGAAAAGGAGAATATTTACAATAAACAATATAAAATACAATGAGTAGGTAAGCTTATTAAAAAACACTTTCCCAATGGTTGGAGAAATTGTTAAAAAACCCAATCTTTCCTTTTGTTTTGGCTTCTTATCAACTTTCACACCATCAATTTCAGCAATTAAATCCAACTCTTGGAGCTGTCCGGCAAAATCCAGAAGATTTACATCCTCATTAGGAAATTTCCCTATTAGCTCCCTATCGATTTCTCCGAGCCGCTTACCTTGATTTATTAAATTTATTGCAGCAATACAGACCTCTGGCATTTCATAAAATTCACCGGATGTCTTGTCTTCAACTATATAATTTTTTTTATCCTTACGAATTTCGATTGGGACTATAAATAGAACTGAATTAAGTGTTATGCTCATTTAAACACCGTTCCTATCTAGAAATTTATAATAAAGAAGGATGCTTAGCATAGGCTAGCATCCCCTTTTTTTATTATTTCCATCCTGGAATATATGGACACCACCAGCAAGTTGTTTTTACTTTCTTTAGCTTACGAATTTTCATGCCTTTACCTCCTTCTTAAATTCCCATTTTTTTGACCACGGATATTTTTTATGAAATTCGACCCATGAAGGATAAATCTTTATGAACTCCTCCATTAAAACAGGATCAAATTGAGTACCCTTTCCATCAATGATACGATTGTAGGCTTCTTCCACTGGCATTGCATCCCGATATGATCTCGAAGATGTCATTGCGTCAAACGCATCCGCAAATGTAGAAATTCTTGCTTGTAAAGGAATTTCTTCCCCTTTTAATTGATCAGGATAACCTTTGCCGTCCCAGCGCTCATGATGAGACTGAATGACACATATACTATCCTTAATTCCCTCTACATTTTTCACTGCTTCTGCCCCAATAGCAGGGTGGGTTTTAATAATATCAAATTCTTCCTTCGTTAATTTTCCAGGTTTCATGAGTATTTGGTCGGGAATATTTACCTTGCCAATATCATGTAGTAAACAAGCATAATAAAAGGACTTTTGTTCCTCTTTTGAAAACTTGCCGGTTGCTTGCGCAAGCATTAAAGCATAACTTGCTACTCGCTCGCTATGACCTCTTGTATAAGGATCTTTTAGCTCAAGGGTTGCAATAACCCCTTTAACGATTCCTTCCAACTGATTATCATACGCTGTACTAATCGCACGTACATATCCTTGAAATCGTACTAATAAAAAGAATGCCATAATGGATAAGATAACGATTAATATCATAGCAATGATTACATATTTGGATTGTAAAATAACCCCGATCAATGCATATTTCACAATATATCCTATACTCACTAACCAAAAATACCTTTTATTTAAGAATAGTGGTAAAGATAATATTAAGAATACCTCTACAACGTTCCCACTTGTATAGAGATTTTCACTCGTAGAATAAGTTAATACATCGACAATAAAAGTGATGATTATATAACTTATAAAGAAAACATACTTTACTAAATATTGTTTATTTACTTTATTTAAATAAAAGGCTATTGGAATTAAAGCTGTCAACACAATATAAGTTAGAAACAAAAATGGTGAGTTTAAGTCCTCATTCTCAATGTAAACAGGAAATAAGTAGTAATAAAAAAAGTCATACCCTATCAAAATAATATATGAAATTATTAGAAACCATTTTACCGTTTGTTTTTCTTCATGCGGAATCATTGTACCCTCCTGTGCTTTACACGAGCTTTGGAATCTGTCTTTTATTAAATCATTTAATAAACGCTATTCTTCTACATTATATATCATAGCTTATATCCATGGTATGGAATATCTTGATGTTTTTTGTATAAATATAGAATTATTTCGTATTATTTATTGTTTTGTGTTATTGGTAGAATTACTTTTACCGTTGTTCCCTTGTCGAGACTACTATCAATCGTCATTTTTCCGTGGTGATCACTGATAATTTGATTTGTAACCATTAATCCAAGCCCGGTTCCATCCTGTTTTGTTGTATAAAATGGTTCACCTAAACTTAAGATATCTTGGTCGGCTATACCACAGCCTTCATCCTGTATTGAAATAAGCATGTTTTTCTCTTCTTTAACCTTAACATTTATTCGAATTTTTCCGCCATTTGGCATTGATTCTATACCGTTTTTAATCAAGTTGATGAAAACCTGCTTTAACTGGTTTGCGTCACAGTCTAATGGAGGAAGTGGCCCTTCCATTATGGTATCAACCATAACGCCTAAACTTTCAGCCTGCTGTTTAGTAATTGACAAAGTGTAGGCAATAATTTCCTCAATACTCGCTTTTTCAAATGTTATAACTTTGGGTTTACCTAAGTACATCAAATCATTAACTATCGAGTTAATTCTATCAATTTCTTGAATCATAATTGGAGCATATTCACTATTTTTCGGGTGCCGTTCTTGCTGTAATTGAGTGAATCCTCTTAATGAAGATAGAGGGTTTCGAATCTCATGCCCAATCGCTGTAGCCATTTGCCCAATAACAGCGAGCTTCTCTTTTT
>JAQSXG010000615.1 GCA_029256785.1 Neobacillus sp. | reverse complement strand
AAATATTTCCATTAAAGGAGCAGGTGGTGAAACGTCAAACGGTTCCTTTTGGGATTCTATTGTTAAATGGTGGAAGCACCATCATCATTAAGCGGGAAGAAAGCGGTAAATATGATTCAAACAAAGAACAGTTTTGATATTTTAGATTTCTATTTATCTAAGATATACCTTGGTTATAACCGAAATGACCAGCTAAGAAGCATTCCTGATCTGTTTTAAAGTATATGATTCTGTTAACCCATCACAGGTAATAGTTTTCATAGTTGCGCAGCGGGAAAGAGGGTGTTGACGAGCTCTCCCTTATATCGTTTCCGGCTAAACCGATAGCAGATTTCATCTAGATAGTCCTGAAGCTGTTTCTTGTCCAATCCATGGAACGTTCAGCCAATAAAGGCTTTGGTACTAGAATTAGAAATAACAGTGTGCAGTTTGTATAGGTGATCCGAATTCTTCGGATCAAACTTTATTCCTTTGACCACAAACCCTTTATCGATTAGCGATTGATAGGAACGAAAGCTGTCACTGTGGATCGCTGCCTCCTGGTGGCCACATTCAGTGTTTTCGTGGCGTAAGAGTTGATACGACTCATTTGAGGTAGACAATGCCATTCAACCATATCATGGCGAACAAATAGTTTTCACAGGTATTCTCACTGACAAAACGTTGTTGAAAATCAAAGAAAGTCAGTTTTTTCTGTTTCATCATGAAAATCATCCGTGAACATATGGTTTCTATAAACTAATTTAGCGAATGCAAGTTCGTGATTAAAGACAGATATGAACTAAGGGTATACTCTTAAAAGTATAATTATCTTTGTGGTTTTCAGCCTCAAAAGAACTTAATATGCGTAGCTTTCTCTTCACAATATTTTGAATAAAACATATAGTTTTTAATTTACAATTACAATTATATATGGGAGGCATTTAAAATGCATTTTCAAAAGAAATTAATTGTTATTGGTATCTCATTGGCTGTGATGAGTGCTGCCATGGGTGCTCCAGCAAACGCTTCTACACGAGAAAATATTTTATCTTACAGTGCAATTGCTAATGTACCTGAAAAATCTATTAATACACTTGATAAGTTTAAGTCTGTAGTTGACAAAATTACTAATTCAAATGCATACAAAAATTTAAATTCTAATGAAAAGGAAGTAGTTATTAAAGATGTTCAGAACCATCTGACTAATAATGTTAGCAAACAAGTGATTGACCAACTTTCTAAAGAGAATGCTTTTAATAAATTAACGAAAGGAGCAAGTGATGATGGAAATGTCGTAAAGACTTTCACAACTGATGATGGTTTATCATTAACATTAACAACTAATGATAGTGATGAAAATTCAGATACATCAAATAATTCGGGCGCGATTAGTTTAGCTACAGTTCAATATAATGTAACAAAAAAATACGGAGATCGTAAATACGTTTTGCATTGGGGACTTAATTATGGTGGTTTTGGATTAATAAATTTTGAATTAAACATGCACTATACGTTAGGAAGCGATGGCATAAAAATGCGCTATTCTGATACTTCTGGAACAGGAGTTACTGCAATAGGAACGGTTTCATCATTTGCGAAAACTACAGATACAGTTGCAACTCACGAAGGTGCAAATGTAAATGCTTATGGACATTATGATTATACGCTCAACTCGGGAGTTTATGTAAGTGGTGGCACTACCGTTTTACATGGATATGTTAAAATGAAAAAATGGAATAAGTCTAGTAAATCAATGGAGTTAGAAGAAGGTTATAATCTGGAATAAATTACAGGAGGAATTTTTATAGCTACTATAATCTCGCAATTAATTGTCAATCTGGTTTTATTTGGGATAACAGTATGGATTGTATTTTTGCTAATAAAAAGTTTAATTCGATATACAATTAATGAAATTAAAACTCAATTTAATGACCAAAAAGATGAGAAAAAACTATGAATATGATATTGCTGAATAACTTATAATGGTATGGTAAGAAAAGGGCAAGACACCTACTGTGGAAGGATGTTTTGTCCTTTTTCACAAAATTTTTACGAGGAGTAGCTCCATATTTTTTAAATCTTCTACAGTGAGTTTGGAACACAGCAAATGTAACTTGATGCAGATATTGGCTGTGGTAAATGGTACTTGATCGCAATTACTGACGATTACGATCGTCACACCAATTTTTAACATTCGACCGATCACATCTTTTTTCACAGATACATCCAAGATGACTTTGCATTCTTGTTTCAATGCCGTAATGACCAGCTCGGATTGCCCTTTGAGCGCAAAAACGCAAGCCAGCATAATTTTTTACTTTTCGATGAATGGCTTCTCACTTCATTAGAGGGAAACGAAGCACGAGATTTACTTGAAATTGTAGAGGCAAGACACCAAACAGCCTCCACAATATTCTGCTCACAATTCGATACACAAGGATGGTATGAAAGTATTGGTGAAGCAACATTAGCCGATGCGATCTTGGATCGAATCATTCATGACTCTTATAGTCTCTTAATTGACGGTGAAGTATCTATGAGAGAACGGCGTGGGATAAAGAAATAAATGAAGCTGAGCCACCATCGAGCGATGGTGGCTCTTCCGATGGCAAGAGTGGCTTTCAAATCTGTCCAAAGTGGCTCAGAAATATGAGTGGCTGGCTATCTTAAGTACCGACTGTACACTTACAAAACGGGAAATCATTCGCACGTACGGCATGAGATGGGACATTGAATTATTTTTTAAAGCCACAAAGTCTTTTCTTAAGCTTCAAAAGAATTCCAAGGCAGATCGTACGATCTGCTGATTAGTCACACAACTATTATCTTTTCAAGGTTCATTCTTCTTTCTTGGCAAAACCGCAGCTCATGGATATTCTTCGTGATGTTCTAACAAAAACAAAAAAATTAATCAAAAAGGGTTGCTTGTCAACTGACACAATGGATTGAGAGCTTACCCAACTATATCAAGGTTTATCTGCTGCCCAAATTAGGGTGCGAAAGTTGAGAAATTTATTAATATATTTTAGAATATGTTTTTCGGAAAAGCACATATGTGTTTGTAATGGTAAAATATTCATAAATGAAAATAACTAGATATATTGGTC
>JAQSXG010000614.1 GCA_029256785.1 Neobacillus sp. | reverse complement strand
ACGAGCTGGGAAAGTGCCTTCTTCAAATTTATCTGCTGCCTCAATATAACCATCCCACGTTGTTGGAATATCAATTCCACGGTCGTCAAACGCTTTTTTATTTATGCACCAAACACGAGCATTTTCACTGAATGGAATTGCATTTTGAATTCCATTTACTTTCCCTGATTCTAAAGTAGAATCTTCATACCCGGAAAGATCCAAACCATCTAATTTGCTTAAGTCAGCAAATCCTTCACCATTTGGAGAAAACTGAGATAACCAGGCGTAGTTAAACTGCAACACATCCGGCTCAGTCTGACCAGTAATCTGAGTGGCCATTTTTTGCTCTACGCCATCCCAACCACTGTACTCTGCTTTGACTTTAATATCAGGATTTTCTTTTTCAAAAGCTTTAATTGCTGCTAAAGTTGCTTCATGCCGATCATCGCTTCCCCACCAACTGATACGAATTGTTGTCTTACCATCTGATGAATCTACACTCTTGCTGGTGCCACAAGCTGTAATTGACGATGTGCCAATCAATACCATCCCCCAGATAGCCAGCACCTTTTTGACCTTCATTTTATTTCCCCCAAATTTTGTTAACATTTTTTTACCTCCTCCTAAATTGATTAATTTTTTTGTAAACTATATGTTTACATTTATAATAGTAGCATCGCATATAAGCCTTTACAACTCCTTTTTATCAAAGCAAATCACTTTCAACTCTAATAGAAACGCTTCTTGTTTTCAAAGGAAAAAAAATCAATACAGTTAACTTTTAAGTTAACTGTATTGATTTTTTTTTGAGTCAGAGTATAATATATATGAAACAGCAAGTTTTCACTACAAAATAGGAGATCTTTTATGTATATTCAATTAGATGATAAAGGTGTTAATATTCTGAAAGCTTTGGCTTCAGCTTCACGAGTATCTATTATTCAAATCCTCTCTAATGAGCCTTCAACGGTCACTAAGATTGCCAAAGAACTAAACTTGAGCAAAGCGATTGTTTCTCGGCACCTTCGTTTATTGGAAGAATTAAATTTAATAAAACTTGATGATTCGAAACAAACACATGATAATCGAAACAAAAAATTTCAGTTAGTTGTCGATCATATTGAAATTGATTTTCCTCAAAAAATTCACTTACCTTATAAAGAGATTGAAACTGAAATTAAATTAGGATATTATTCTGATTTTTCAGTTATCCCTACATGTGGCTTAGCTGGCACCACAGACATGATCGGTGAAGTAGATGACCCCAGAGCCTTTGTATCAAATGATCGTATCAACGCTTCCTTACTTTGGTTTTCAAACGGTTTTGTCGAGTATATCGTACCTAATCAAATTCCGAGTAATGCGAGATTGGAGCTCTTAGAATTATCTTTGGAAATATCCTCTGAATTTCCAGAATCCAACAACAATTGGCCAAGTGATATTTCATTTTATATTAACGATATTCCAATTGGTACCTGGACTGTTCCAGGAAACTATTCAGACGTCCGTGGTACATTAACACCAAAATGGTGGTTAAGCCAATATAGTCAATATGGCGTTTTAAAGCATCTTCGTATTACCCATAATGACACTGGAATAGATGGTAAAAGGTTATCGCTCACAACTTTGGACGATCTGAATTTGAATGAATCCCCTTTCATTAAAGTTAAGATCGGTATAAATCCTGATGCTCAAAATAAAGGCGGCTTAACGATTTTTGGTGAGAACTTTGGAAACCACCCTCAAAATATCCTATTGAAGTGTTTCTACTCTGAAAATAATTTTCTGATTATCAAATAAGAATTGGAGGTTTTTTATGATAAAGCCATCTCTTGAAAAAGATAATTTTAAAGAACTGTTTTCAATTACACATAAATCAAATAAACGAATTGAATTCGACATTATGCACTTCCATGACGGATATGAAATACACTATACCAAAAGAGGGCAGGCAGATTTTTTTATTAACAGCAAACAATACAAAAGTAAAGAGGGTACCATTTCAATCATCAGTCCCTATGAAGTTCATCGCATTATAGCAAATCCTGAATCAAAGTATGAACGATATGTCGTCTATTTTAAACCTGGTTTTATTCATTCAGTTACAGATGAATATCCGGAACTGCTGCTGCTCTTTAAGAATCGCCCTTTAGATTTTGAAAATTGTCTGCAAATGGATAATCGCTCTCAAAGCGAGTTGTTTACAATGCTGAATCATTTATGTCTTCTTTATAAAGATAAATCTCATTTTTTACAAGAACTGCAAATAAAGCAAGCCCTGATTAATATTCTGATTTTCCTCAACAAGGCATTTTTGAAAGCAAATAATTTTTGCACACCTGTCTCAAATAATCAAAATGAGCTTTTGAATACAATTATATCTTTCTTCAAAGAACATACGGATGAATCTCTAACTTTAGATGATATATCAGCTCGTTTTTTTATAAGCAAGTCAACTTTAATCCGGCTATTTAAAGATACACTTGGAATTACACCGATACAGTTCTTAATCAACATCCGCCTATTAAAAGCAAAAGAACTTCTGAATTCCGGATATAGCGTTCAAGAAACTTCTGAACTTGTTGGTTATAAGGACGAGTACAATTTTATTAAGTTATTTAAAAAAAATTATAATATATCTCCAAAGCAATATGCAAACCGATATAAAATCTAATTTCTTTGGGAGATTCTGTTAATTGAGGACCTCCCAAAATCCATGTCCGCCCTTTCCATTAAACTTTATCTTTCCAGCCATACGCAGCTCTTTTATTCGGTTTTGGACGATTTTAAGAGGGCGATTCATCTGAACTGCAATTTTCTTTGCTGTTGTATCAGGAGTTTCTCTCATGATTTTTAAAATGGTTTCTTTATCCAGATACCTTCCGCGTTCTGTCAATGGAGAAAATGGGTATTTCATCGTAATTGTAAATTCCTTCTCCACATCTTCCCCTTCCATTAGCGTTCTATCTGGTCTAATATCTGAAAATCCAATGTTTTTATGTGGATCAAAAATAAAGTCAAGATGCCATTCATACACAGTAATCTGTGTGATATCTTCCAGCAAATTTGATATAATGGCTCTTTCTACTCCACCCTTTTGTAACCAGTT
>JAQSXG010000613.1 GCA_029256785.1 Neobacillus sp. | reverse complement strand
TAGGATGATTGTGTTGATATTAAGCTGGAGGCGAAAATGAAAAAAATTATTAGCATTAGATTAGCAAGTAATTTAATCATCATCATTAATACACTAGCGCTTTTGATGCATGTCCTAATCCTTCTAAGAATTTTGCCACATGATTTCGTATGGGGCGGGCGATTAAAGGGTGAGGAGATCATCAACTTCGAGAGTATATCGATCCTTGTGCAAATCCTATTTATCTCAATTATCGCTGTAAAAGCAGGATATCTTTTCAAAGGAAGATTCAAACGGACTGTTAATGTCTGTTTATGGACATTGTTTATATTGATGCTACTTAATACACTTGGTAATTTGGCTTCAAATTCTGAATTTGAAACCATGGTAATGACTCCAGTGACCTTGGTACTTGCACTTTTAGTATTTCGATTGGCGATTGAAAAATAAGCGTACAAAAAACCAGGTATCCATTAAATGCCTGGTTTTTTTGAAAATTGTCGCTTCAATATCTTTAACTACACTTCTTCAGAAATTTCTTGTCTATTAGGTGCAAGTGGTGGTTGTTCTAGCCATTTATTTTGGACCATTAAATTATACCATTTTTTGGTTACCATAAGATTTTTTAGAATGGTGCCTTCGTATGCTGCTACAAGGTCTGTTCGCATGGCTGATGCTAGGCCTGTACCATGATAGTTTTGGGCTGCTTGGAACAAGAAACCAATGTGATACAACATTAACTTATCTGAAAAAGGAGAGTCCGTTGATGTTGTCACTTCCGTTTCCCAAGATTTCGGAACTGGTAAATTATCTGCTTGCATAATTTTTGTAAATGTTTTTATTTGTCCATCAGCCGTTTTCTCGGAATCCGCTAAAAACTTTCGTACTTCTTTTGTTTGAGCGACTTGACTGAAAGCGATTGAGAGAGTTTTTGCCATGATGCTTTTTTTAAGGTTTAAAGAAATACTTATGATTTCTGTTGCAGCTAATTTTCTACCCTTTCCGAAAAATCCATCAAGGAAATCTTGGCTTGAAATATATTCAGGGTTTTTAGCTGGATAAAATAAAGGATCCCTCTGGAAATTTCCTTTCTCAAGCAATAACTCAATGGTTTGATGATACATTTTTTTCGCATCATTATCGCATGAATCGTAAAATTCCCTTAAGTCTTTTCTAACTGATACAGCTAATGAGGTGCTGTGTCCTAACAATCCATGTAAGGTCATCACATGTAAGTAATTCAGGCAAAATATATCTGTGAACAATCTTTGTTTACCATTGAAGAGGTCTGATTCTGTAAATCCAATTGGAACGGGGAAACCCTCATTCTCAATAAAAGATACGATTTGTTTTTTTTGCTTTTCGAACGTCTTAATCGCACTCTCAAAAATGGCTTTGATTAGCTCGTCTTCAATAATAGAGACCATATATCTATTTACCACATCTATCAATGTTCCGTTTACATACTCTCCCCACAGTGTTCCAATTTCGGAAGATGTAAGTTTTAATTTATTGTCATCCATATGACCACCTCTATGATATTATTTACCAAATTATCAAGTAATATGAATTTCACTAAGTAGAAGAATATGTAGGATTAATGCTTAGGTATAGCATTATCATCGTTTGACAAAACCCCTATCTGCCATTATTATCAAACCTAACTTACTCGTAGTACTTGGGAGTGTTAAATATGAAAATTTACATTGATGCCGATGCTTGTCCGGTAAAGGATATTATTATCTCTGAAGGCACGAAGGCGGAAATTCCTATTATTCTTGTGACTAGCTTTTCGCATTTTTCTAATGCAGAGCAACCACCAGGTGTAATGACCATTTATGTTGATTCTGGAGCAGAGGCTGCGGATTATCGGATTATGAAGTTGGCAGAAAAAGGGGATATCATCGTTACGCAGGATTATGGTCTTGCATCGCTTGCTTTAGCAAAAAAGTGTACGGTTCTTCACCATAAAGGGTATACCTATACAAATGAAAACATTGACCAATTATTACAAACACGGTATTTGAGTGCAATGGCTCGAAAAGGCGGACAGCGTACGAAAGGACCAAAACCCTTCACTGCAGAAGATAGAGAGAAATTTAGGGAGCTTTTCAAAGAAGTGATAGCAAAAAAATAATAAGTAGGAATACACCGATATGGTGCCTGAACCCCAAGCTTTAACGTACCGGGGGTCAGGCACCGTTTTTTTGGCACTGTTTTTATGATTTTTCCATTTGAGGACATATGTCCTATCCTAACAGCATGGAAATATCTTTTAATATAGAGAGAAGTCTAAATTAGGGGAGAAAAGAATGAAAGGGATTATTTTTGCACTTTTAGGTGGGGCTTTTATTACCCTGCAAGGAATAGCGAATACACGGATTAGTGAAGATATCGGTACGTGGCAAGCAGCAACGATTACCCAGTTTACTGGATTCATCATGGCAGTGTTAATACTTCTGGTCGTTCGAGACGTAAATTGGAAAGGGTTCAAACAAGTGAAGCCATTATATTTTATTGGCGGTGCCTTTGGAGCATTGGTTATATACAGTAATGTCGTGTCTATTCAAAATATTGGTGTTACCTTAAGTATATCCGCGATCTTGATTGCACAGCTAATAATGACTTTTATCATAGATAGTAACGGATGGTTTGGTCTAGAGAAGCAGAAGATGAAGCTTCCACAGTTTGTTGGCATCGGGATGATGATTGTCGGTGTGGTCATACTAAGTTCTTAGTAGCGATTGGATCCAACGTTGACGGGAGAAAGGTGAGGTGAATCAAGTGAAGGAATTAAAAGATACGGAACAAATGCAATCGTATATACAGACATACCAATTAGAATCCATTTTTCCCGAACCATTATTACCGCATTTATCGCTGTACAGTTTTGAGCAGGGAGAGCTCATTTGTTCCCAAGGAGAATCTTCGCAGTATTTATATGTACTTGTTAAGGGGAAGATTAAAATCTATACGAGCTCGCCTGATGATAAAACACTTATTCTCTCTTTTAAGAAACCACTTGAGGTTATCGGGGATATTGAGTACGTAAGGGATATTGATATTATAAATACAGTTGAGGCTGTGACGTCCGTATTTATGATTGGAGTTC
>JAQSXG010000051.1 GCA_029256785.1 Neobacillus sp. | reverse complement strand
ATTGCGTTTCTACGATCAGTAAGTAAATTATTAAGATTATCGAATGGTAATTGTGGGCTGCGAATAATTAAAGAAGAAAATGGCTTGAAATGCATAGATTATTAATTACAAAAATAAATGGTCACTAAACCGATAAAGTAAAATATCAATTTAGTGACCGTTGATAAAAATTTACAATGGACAGCTAACACATGAATTTGCTGTACCATCGACATGTAAAACAGTTGTTGAGGTTTGTTTTGATGTAGTCGTACTACCGCAATTGTTATACAATTCGCTGCATAAATAACACGAGACTAAATCTGTCGATCCACCACCTTCCACTCTTGCCATTTCATAATCTTCTAGCTTAACAACATCTTTCTTACTTAATGAGATTTTTTTCAACTTTTTCATAACTTTTTTTAATTAAATTATTATTAAACATTACCAATTATTGTTAGAATTAAGGATGACAACCCGCCCCTGGCTCACCGCCGCCACCGGAAGAAATGCCGGGTAGTGGCGTTTTTTTAGTTGTAGTACTACCGCAATTGTTATACAATTCGCTGCATAGATAACAAGAAACTAAATCTGTGGATCCTCCACCTTCGACTCTGGCCATTTCGAAGTCATCCAACCTGATTACATCTTTTTTGTTTAGAGAGATTTTTTTGAGTTTTTTCATAATTGAATTTTAAGATTATTAATAAAAAATATAATATGTTATTTAGACCTAGCAATCCGATTGTATTTGGAGAAATTAAATTGACAGCAACAATATCTCATCCCATTTTTGATCATCATCTAGTATTACAGATGCTAAAACTAAACCTATGCCTGAAATCCCAGTTAGTAAACTGTAATCCTTTTGCCAAATTCCACCCATATTTGTCTTGTATCCAGCTAACCCATCATCAAATTCGGCAAAATCTAAAGTTCTCTCTAGCCAATATAGGGAAGCTTCCTGAAACTCAGATATATTCGTCTCTATATACATTCGCCGAAATATCAAACAAACCCCAGCACTTCCATGGCAAATTCCGGCATCTTCAATTTGTGTTTGTTCAAATGATGTTCTCTTAGTTGATGCTAACAAAATATCTATAGCTTTTGATTTTAACTCGACATCATTGAGCGCGCATCCCGCAGTCCAATAGCAAATTCCGACCCCTAAATCTCCATAGCACCATGCCAATCTACTCTCTGATTGATTTTGTTTCGACTGATAAGGAAAGAATGAGTAGTAATTGTCGTCTAGTCGTTGAGAATCAATATAGTTTATCGCTCCTAACAACATTTTCTTCAGATCACTTTCTCTGTTAGATTTTTCTTTAATTAGTTTACTCAAGAACACTACAATACCGGCAATCCCATGGGATAGCGAAATATTAAATCCTATTTCCCCCTCTCGATTCAATTTGGATTTCCACTTATATATGTTTTTGTTTTTATCAACCTCTGCTGACTCCAGCAAATAATCAATTATTTTATTAACTATTTTTGAATCACCTTTATTTAAAAAATATAATCCAATGCCTAAAGCTCCATGCAATATGTCATAATGGTTGTTAGCCATTTCAACTTCTAATTTTTTAAGGAGGATTTTATCAAAATTAATGGATTGATCGATTTCAACTTCCATTATATCCTGCCGCTGAAAATATTCCAAAATATATAGGCAACCAGAAAGTCCACTACAAAAGGTTAAACTGTTGCTGGTCGACAATAATTTTTGTGTAAATTTTTGAGAAAAGTATTCTACAACTGGAATTAATTTATCATCAAGTTCTATAAGTTTACAGAGAAATAATAGCGCTCCAAAATCACCGTCGTATAGACCCACCGATTGGCCTAATTTTCCTTCATAATCTAACCGTATAATTTCTCTTATTTCCTCTAGCTTTAAATGCGCTTTTTTTTTAATCAAGGAATAGCTACTTGTCATTTGTTTATAATTTATCTTTTCTTGTCGTGGAGACAACTTGTTCTATAAATATAAGTAGAAATTATTATAAAAGAAATAAATATAATTTTTTTTGTATATATTTTAATGGATATATTCAAGTCATTTCAAAAAATATAAATAACAGAAATGAATATTAAAATAATAAATGTGCATTTATTTATTATAAAATTAAATAATATATTATTCATCTACCAAACCTATTACATACCAAAGCAAATTTTGATATAAAAAATAAATAATCAAAAAGTCATATAAATTTAAAGTTTGTAACAAAAAACTACAAATCATCTAAATTGTGCAATTAGCTTCATAAACAAATTATTTCCACCTAACAACTCTGTTATCACCTAAGTATAAAAAGATAAATAAAATATGAAATACTTTTTTTTGTAAATTACAATATAATGGTCTAACTATATATGAAGAAAATAAAACACTCTGTACTTGATTTAGTCATAATTCACGAAAATGAATCGCCGAAAGACGCAATTTATCGACTATTGAAGGATTCCCAAACAATCGATAAATTAGGATATACTAGATTATGGATTGCCGAACATCACGGGCAAGACTTATTTGCAAGTGCCGCCACATCTATTCTAATAGGCCATATAGCAAAAAATACAAAGAATATCAAAATTGGCTCTGGAGGTATAATGATGGCGAATCATGCACCACTAATTGTAGCTGAGCAATTTGCTACTCTTGAAGCAATTTATCCAGCTAGAATTGATTTAGGAATTGGGAGATCCTCGGGCAGTACTTCAGCGATAGCAGAATTACTAAGAAGAAACGATTATAGTAATGTCTATTCTTTCAAAGAAGATTTAGATATTCTTCACCAATATTTTATCAACGAGAAAAACGCTAAAATTAAGGCATTCCAGGGAGGAAGAATTAATGTTCCAATTTGGATATTAGGAACAAGTATAGATAGCGCATTAATCGCAGCAGAAAAGGGTCTACCCTATGCTTTTGGCGCGCACCTATCTCCTTCTTTAATTGAAAAGGCAGTACAAATATATAAGGCAAATTTCACTCCATCTAATACATTGAAAGAACCCTATCTTATAGTATGTATAAATACATGTATTGCAGAAGTTGATCTAGAAGCCCGTATTTTGTCAACCAGCCTCCTAAATATGATTTATAAGACCAAACATAATAATACCGCTAAATTTTCTCCACCGGGTGATATAAATAAATTTAAAGAATTAGAATCAATTGATTTTTTGAAGCCAATAATAAATAATTCCGTTATTGGTGACTTAAAAAAACTTATAGAAAGAATTAAATTATTGAAAAAATCGTTAGCAATGGATGAAGTAATGGTAACGAATTATATTTATGATAAAAAAAAACGGCGCGAGGCTTTTGAACTAATCTCCAAAGCCTTTCAAATAATAAACAGTGAAATTTAACGACAAAATCCAGTACTGATGAATTGAATATATGTAAAATAATTATGATTGAAACTTTTTTCTTATTCGATACAAACATCCCAAATAAGTCAGAGACTGACTTATTAATTAACCCGAGCATTATTGGCAATTGCTTTCAGAAACTTCGACACGCATTGAGATGGGGATTAGAAAACAATGAAGATGCTTTATATTGTGTTTGCAATGAAACCTATCAAAAAAAATTTAATTTTGACAAATTAGATAAAACGATTAATGAAGTTTTTTCACAAAATATCTTCCTATTATATATAGACGCCGAATTTGAAGAAGAGATTAATATCAATAAAAACCTATCTACAATAACAGGAATTACTAATATTATATCCTTTATCGTTATTAAGCCAATTTTTGAACATGCTCTAAGAATCTTAGAAGCTATCCCTGAAGATTTTTCATATTGGCTTCCATTTTTGAAATCTCTAGCTCCACATTCTTTTATTTTAAATTCTAAAACTACTGAGTCTAAATACAAACATTTAGTACAGATCATTTCTCCGTTCAGAAATGCAGGAAACTATTTATTAACTTATCTAGACTCTATAATAAGTCAAGAATTTAAAAACTATAAAGTATGGCTCATAGACGATTATTCGACAGACGGAGGGATAGAAAAGGTTCCGGATTTCCCATTTTTAAGTAAAGTTATTAATAAAGAAAGAATTTATGCACTTCAAAATATTTTAAATACCCTATTAAATGGAGAATTTAATGATGAAGACATTGTTTGCCTTATTGATGCTGACGATAAGCTGCCTCATAAATTTGTATTTGATATTATCAATAATGTTTACATGGAAGATAGTGTATTAATGACCTATGGTTGCGCTTTGATCATTGGAAGAATGGAGAAGCTGGGCAATGCATACACTGAGAAGGAATTTGATTATTTAAGAAAATGCACATGGAAAGCTTCTCATTTGCGTACCTTTAAATATAAAGTTTTTAAAAAATTATTAAATATCGACCCAACTTTAAATAATTTACGCGACGCCCAAGGAAATATTATCAAAATGCCTTATGATATGGCCTTATTATTTCCATTAATGGAGCTATGTGGATTTAAAGGGGTTAAATTTTTAAACACCCCCACTTATGAATATAGAATTCACGACAACAATGACCAATCTATCAATTTTGAGCTTCAACATTTAGGAGAAATAGAAATACGGAATAAAAAACCGGTAATTTAACTTTTGATTTCATTATAAAAAAAAAAGTGAAAAATACAGCAGCAGAGGATATTTGTACTTCGGTCTTTCCTTATGGATGAAATTGATGGGATTGAAATGTTGTAAGAAAGTGCTCAGTAAAATACTTCTATGAATATGCAAAATAGTTGAAGAAGTATGGTCTAACCATACAATACGTCTCGAATGTAGAAACTCACAATACGAAAGTAATATATTCTGTTGTTATTTTACAAGATATAATCATCCAAGTCTTTGCTGGACCATATTCATAAGGAAATTCTAATACTATATTACAAGGTGATGCTACTAGCTTTAATGAAGGATGCATTACGGATGTAACAAATCCTACTCTATTGTATTAAATTTTACGGGATGGAATAAATATTCCCCTTGGATCTCCTCCTTCATGATGTGTGGCAGGTATCTAAATGTGCCATTATTGTCATTATCAATAGCCTTTTTTGTACATGGAATGATTAAAGGTTTACTTTTGTCAAACTGCGCCTCATCTGCGATATCCGAGATTGAAAAACCGTTTAAACTCAACATAGTTGGCACTAATACCTCGCTATGTCCACTAGCGCCTGATTTTAGTATCTGATCCAAAAAATAAAGTGCTTTGGCTGAAAATCGTGCAACAGGATTAAATGTACGTATTTTAAATTTTGGGGAAATTGTATGGTTAGGAATAAAGACGTCATTCCACCAAAACCAATGTTTTGCGTCTTTATATCGAGTGTTATAGCAGCCTATAAAATCAGTTGTGTTAGCTACGAATCTATTAAAGAAATCACTCCAATGACCGTTGTACACCACGTCGTCTTGTATTAGCCAATAATAATCATACTGTGGATTTTGTTTAAAAAAATACAGTAAAGCCAGATGGGTGCTGTAAGGTATAATAGCATCCTCTTTGAATGGGGTGTATCCCATTTGTTCACAATTGTAGTGTTCATATAAAGTGCTGTCGTTTTGTTGCTTATAATGGAGCTTATTGGTAATGAGCGAAAAGACGTCGGCTGTCTTTAATTGCTTCTTTAATTTTTTGTATCTTCCTTTATAGCGGTCGATATTATCGGTTAGGTATACTACTACTGTTTTCTTATTATTGTCGATTTGAAAATCTAGCAAGTTTTCTGTCAAATTGTTTATTAGTGCGCTGGAATTACGCACATTAAATTTTCGAGCAAAAAGGCTTTTTGATTTTTTTACCAGATAAAGGTTTTTCTCTGTTAGTACTCTCGGGTGCGTGTATGGATAATCCCACTTAATTAAATGGAGATTTTGATTCCGAAGATTATTTGTGATATAAGAATTCTCACAGTTCAAAAAAAGTGTTTGAAAAAAACTTTCATCTGGAATTTTAACATGACGGAAGTAAGTTATGAAATCAGGACTGTTTTTCAAGAACATAAAAATAATGGATAGTGCTTTGTACGGAATGGAGAACCATTGAGAACCACCGTAAAATTTGATTGATTCCGATACCGTTTCGTAAAGTGGGAAGCGGTTAAGACCTCCTGTGTGCCATAATTTCCGAGGAATCGGTTCATACTCTATAAAAATGGTATCTGGATGACTATTTAAGTATCTTTCAATATGTAGGTTGCTTTTTATAGGCAGATCGGCTCCGCTAAGCAAGACGATTCGCTGTCTTTTCTTTAACTCTTTCCGTATGAAATCAAAAGCATGTAGGGTAGCATCTACCAAAGCGAAAGAGCCCCAGTAGCTTGAGAATCTTTTCGGTGTAAAGTGGCAATTTGATAATTCTGAAATAGATTTTACAAAAGGAGTAATATCTTGATTTCGATCAATGTGTATGACGAAGTGGTTTTTTTTGTTGTGCAGTTTTTTAACAATGATACTTAGCATCTCAGGAGAGGTGTGCGCAAGAATTACGTATATCATACAATCGTTTAGTATTTTTTTGTACAATATACTGCTTTTTTTTTACCTAGAACAAGACATTCCCTAAAGGATACATATTGTAAGCTTTTTTCAGGATCGGACAATGTGTAAACCCGTAGTAGGACGATACAATAGAGCAAGCAGAAGTTGGGCACAGCCCTACTTTTCTTGCCCCATTTGCGAAAAATGGGGTTTAGAGTATCCTCCGGGGATACTCTTTTCGCTTAATGATAGCATAAAGCCTCTTTTTAGTATACCTGACAGTATACTTAGATTGATTGTATAAACTGGGCAAACAAATCTATAGGCTATATATCTAATGTGCTAGCGATATAGATAAATATATATCTGGTTATCCGGATATAAGCAGTCCTTTAGCGATAACTGATATAGCTCTTTCCTTTCATCTCCTCAAACGTGAAAATTTTGAACACAATTCTTGATAGGCATTCCATCACCTGCTTGGTTGAGCTGCTAAGTTCCAATCCCAGACACAACAACGTCTCTTTTGAGTCCCATTGGAACCCCATCTGCTGTAATAGATCTATCTGATAATTCCAAATAGCGGATTTACTCCTCAGAGTTTTTATTTTAGGAATACGTAGCATTAACCTTCTGCCTCTGGTAATTACGATCCCAAGATCCTGCTCACGATTGAGCATCAATACGACTTCACGAACTTCCTTCCGCGTCAATTTATCCAGTATTTCCACCAAAGTATTTGAAAATAGAGGTTCTGGGACAGTAAGGTTGTTCATCCCCTCCAGCTTCTTCTCGGCGTCTCTTATCCTCCGTCCGTAAAGTTCCATTAAATCTTTTTGACCCGGCAATGAGCGACTCTTTTTATAATGGGCAATCTGTCTAATCAGGATCTGTTTATCACCATAATTGGGGTCAAGAATTGTCTGCAATATCTGTAACTCCCTATTGACCTGACGCAACCTCTGTGCATAATGATCTGCCATTATATAATCCCAATCGTTAAGGCAGGCAGAAATAAACTTTTTTAGATCCTTAGCCTCCTTCTGGTACAATCCGATCAAAGTTTTCAGTCTGTCTAAATCATGCATAATATTGGAAGTTTACCAAATTTACTCATTGTCTACTATTAGTGAGTAACCTCAAATAATATTATTCATATCCATTGTGATGATTTTAGTAAATTCGTTATATGACAGCAACTTACTTTAAAGCAAGAAAAGCCTTTGACTTCAATCCGCACCATTTTGAACTAGGAAACATTTTGGGACTCAAAATAGGGTATGAAGACAATCACTTCCTTTTGAAGGTCTATGATCTGGAAGAGAATGTATTTCAAGATTATTATTGGTACCATCTGGAATATTACCTTTCCGGAGGAAACCGTTCGGAAAAAGAGTTCTTTTCCCATGTCTGGCATATCGTTTCCGATCGGATTGATTATTTTAAGGCACAGGATCCCTTCTCCGCAAAGCATTCCCTCCATATTTCTAATATCAGAAAGTTGAATGAATTCCTGTCTTTTCTCTCTCCACTGGACAAATGGAACATTAGGCCAAATGATATGTTGATTAAGGAAAAAGATGAACAGATCTCGGGGTTGAAAGCTGAACTGGAAATTCTAAGAAACAAAATGGCCGAGCTTGAAAAATATGAAGTGGTTGTCAAACCGATGGTACAGGACGAGCATCTTCCCACTTTTATCGACTTGCTCCAACAGATGAAAAACCTGACGCTTCCAAATGGGAGAAAGTTATTGGTCAGTGACTATGAAAGCCCCTATTATAAAATGGTCTCAAAATACTTCGTCTATAATGGCAAAGATATACCGATCAATACCGTCCGGAACTATTTTGTACAGAAGGATCCAAAAGATTCCATGAAAGGAGTCAAAATCCCCGACGACAAAAAACTGTTCCAGATAATTCCCTTAAAACAGGGACAATAGCGATCCTGTTCGAATGTTGAACATGACCAATGGAGTCCGATGGTCATCCAAACTGTTCTCCCAGCATCCAATTTTGTACCAATGGCAAGGCATGGAAGCCGAGCCCATATTGTTCACAAAATTGTTATGTTATGGTATTTGACATCCTGACAAAAGAAGATTTACAGCAGTTCAAGAAAGAACTGCTCGAAGAGATCACACAGGTCCTAAAAAGTGAAAATCTAGGAAACAGCGGAGATAAGGAATGGCTCCGCAGTAGGGAGGTCAGAAAGAAACTGGACATATCTCCCGGAACATTGCAGAACCTTCGGATCACAGGCATTCTACCTTTTAAGAAAATCGGTGGAAGCATGTACTATCGCAGCACTGATGTTGATAAAATGATGGAGGGAGGTAATGGCAATGGATAACATAACGCAGATTCATTGCTTTGGTTCTTATCTTGAGCAAGTCGCAAAAGATAGCAGGTTACTTCCGTCACATATCGGACTGCTCATGGCGATGTTCTATTATCATGGGAAAGAACGTCCAGGGGCTACTTTCATTCCAGCCGTAAAAAGCTGATGCATTTTTCACGTATAAAGTCCATTGCAACCTATCACAAATGCCTTTCCGATCTGGTACTTTATGGATACGTAGATTACATCCCCTCCTGGCACCCGACAAAGGCCAGCAGGTTCCGGTTTATCATGGACAGTAATTCCGGGAGTAATGGCTAGACAGGATGAAAACACACGGTCTGTCCGCTTCCCGATGGAAGTGGATGGCCGACTGGCACTTCTCTCCCGTAAACTGGGCAGGACCAAACGGCAATTGGTCATGGAGATGGTCGATTATTTTTACAGGAGTAAGAAAGACCCCGCTGATCTGAATGATGAGGTCCTGAAAAAAGAGCTCTCCAGTGGGGTAAACCGGATCCTCTCCTTTATCCGAAAACAGGAAACCGATCTATTGGTTCCCCTGTATTCCATGCTGGACGAACTTGGAGCTGTAACCAAACAGCAATCCGGTCTAATAGATCTGATTTCCGACGAGCAGCAGAAATCGTCTGAATTTCTGAAAGCGAATTCGGAATATCTCGGGAGCCTGGATAAAGTCCTTAAAAAAATATTTCTGGGTATTACACAAAGGAAGGAATTAAAGGATGGCTTCAGAAAGATCCTTGAGCATTACATTTCCCAGCGGGAAACACTGGGCTGGCCCGTATCTGCCACAAAAAAAGAGGAACTGGCCAGACAGGTCAGGGAAGCACTGGATAAACTTTAGCTGTTATGTATATTAATATCACGGATTCCGAAACAGGGAACAACAAGGGTAGCTGTGGTGATCTTGTCGCCTATCTGGAAAAGGAAAACCGCCTGGCCGATAAAAAAAAACAGGAACATTGGTTCAATGGCGAACGGAACAACATTAAACCCCATGAGGTTCGTATCGGGATCGACGGCAATATCGCCAAACTGGGCAGGGAGGACAGTAAGTTCTTCCTGCTCAATATCAGTCCCAGCAGAAAAGAGATCGACTTCCTGCTGGCTACTTATGGCGAGGACGGCGCAAAAGAAAAATTAAAGGAATATGCTGCACGGATCATGGATGAATATGCCCGCAATTTTAAACGTCCCGGAATAGAAAGCAACAAGGACTTGCTATGGTTCGCCAAACTGGAAAACTACCGCTACTATAGCCATAAGGATCGGGAAGTCAAAAATGGAACGAAAAAAGCCGGGCAGCGAAAAGAAGGTCCACAATTCCATCTACAGGTCATCGTCAGCCGAAAGGACATTACCAACCGTATCAAACTGAGCCCACAGAATAAATCTAGGGGCGGGAATGTGGAACATTCCAAAAAGCTCGGACAATTTGACCAGATGGCCTTTAAGCAGTGCGGCGAGACTGTATTTGATAGGATGTTCGGTTTTGATAGAAAACTGAAAGAAACTTTGCAATATGCAAATATCATGAAGAATGGTAATACCGGGCAGAAGGCACAACTCCACACCTTTGACAGGCTTCTGGAAAGGGGGGCTATTCCAAAAATGGAAAAAGGCTGGACAGATACGATACTTTCTAACCCCGTTCAGGACAGATCTACCATACTTGGCGACATATTTTCCTCATTTGCCACAAACGGTCCGGGACTCCTGGATATGCTTCTTGATCCGGTTCAGGAGTTTGGGGGGCAGGCGTCGGCCACTGATGAGGAAGAAAGAAAAAGGAAGCGCAAAAAGAAAAAACGTGGACAGCGAAGGTAAAAAAAGCCACTCGATTATTTGTGAAAGCGGTCTAGGACAATGATCCAGCATGATATAAAAATTATCCGCTGGATCATTGATCCGGCTTCTCCGAGCCACCATGCTTAATTTTTTAGGTAAATGTAGGATAGATATTTTGTTTACTTAATATAAACAAAAACTTATATATTAAAGTACATGAACATATATCTATCATTTCCTATAGCTGATATATGGATATCCATCGTCACCGCTTCTGCAAATTTACCCACGATGACACAAAGGTCAAGGGTATAATAAACGCCCCTACGCACAATCCCCCAGCTAGCGCCCTTGACCCAATTGTGCCATCTTGCCTTTTGGTTGCCTAAGCGATAACAACGAGATGGTATGTTCCGGTCAAAGTGTCGTTAAAAAACGGGAACACTTTGATCACTTTTTTATTTCAACATGGACATATAACGATATATAAAATCGGGACTTTTGAGGCTTTCTTTTCCAAATTTATTGATCTGATCGGCATATTGCATCAGAGACCCGCATCCAGCTTTGTTGAAAAGCTTACGAAGACCCTTATCCCCCGAAATATCATAAAGCAGAAAAGCATCTATGCAGTCTATCATCAGGTGCTTTCTGTCCAGCAGTTTCAATTTGGTCATTTCTTCGAGTCTGTTACCCTCCGGTGTTCCCGAATTGGTCAGGAAAAGAAAAGTCCGAATCAGCCACTTGTCCCGCTGGAGAGATATGACGAAGTAGCCCACCTTGTGGTTGGCGAGATAACATTCCAGCAGCACATAATCCTTCTTTACAATAGTATTAGCCAACCCTTCACGTATGACATATCCGATATAGGCCTGTACATATCCCCGCCAGAAAACTGCCCGTTCTTCAAATCGCTCAAGAGCATGTTGCTGCGCGTATATTGGCAGGGCCGTATCATCATTGACATCGGTCATACCGAGCTCGCTCGGCCTGATGGAGATCCAGTCAAACTCATCTATTTTGGCTGCTGATGGCACTCCCATGCGAACAACCGTTCTCTTCTTCCCGTCAACATCCTGCAAAGCAGTTGTGTGCGACAGTCTGTGTACATGTATTTCATTGGTCCCGCCGAACTGCTCGATCGCCATCCGGTCAAAACTGAACCGCACTGTACCTTTATAAAAGGTACTGTTTTAAATTCCAAATATTTAGACAAAAAAGTATTTTTGTAATCTAAAGAAGTTCAGCTTCTGAACTATCTAGTGTAGTCTCGGTTTTCGGATCGGGACTACTTCGTTTATAATTTTCTATAAACACAGTATCATTTTTCCAAAGTGTATACATTAAGGTTAATAATTTTCTCTGTATGGCAACCTGTCCGATCATTTTTGATGATTTTTTCTGAATGATCCTCATGTAAGCTTCCTTTAGCACAGGATTGTACCTGCAGGCTACCATAGCGGGGAAATAGAGCGCATTCCTGATATATCTGTTCCCTTTCTTCGATATTCTGGTTTTTCCTTTTATCGAGGTCCCAGATTCACGCTGAACAACATCATATCCAGCATAGCTGACAAGTTGTTTGGCACTACCGAACTGTTCAAAACCCATTGTTTCAGCAAGGATGGTAACCATTGTGATCATGCCAATCCCCTTTATTGTAGCAAGCTTCTCAATTTTTTTATCAAGATCCGCATCTGACTTTACCAGCGTATTGATTTCCCTGATGCATTTGGCAATCTCCTTATCAATCTCAGCAATAAGTTTTTTATTGCTTTTTAGTATAAAGATCTGGATATCATGAGAACAGTCCTTACTATGTTTGATGTTTCCTAATGCTGTTTTCTGCTCTTGCAGCTGGACATAGTATCTGGTCAAATTTCTCAGCTGCAATAAGACCACTGGAGGCGGACTCCATGCTTTATGCACCCGTTCTACACCCAATTGGCACAGGATCCTGGCATCAACAGCATCCGTCTTGGTCTTGATATTGAGACTTGAAAAATAATGCTTTGACGTATTGGGAAGAACAACATGAACCTTTTTCTAATCTTGTACAGATGGTGGGCAAGGTTCTCATAATAGACGCCCGTAGCCTCCATCAAAAAAACAAGTTCTGCATCTCTGGCAATGACTCCTTTGCCCCAACGCAGAAACTGGTTGAAGCCTTTGGTATCGTTAATAAAATCCAAAGTCTTTGAGAACGTTAATCCCCCGTCATCTGAACGCTGACACAGACATGCTGTGAATATCCCTTTTGAGATATCTATCCCAATACATTGTTTGCTAATAGCCATAGTCAAGAATTTAAATCGTATCGACTTAATCCTCCTTCGTCTATCCTTTTGTTTTATCCAGGCTCGAAATAACGGCCTTAAGTACTGTTCATTTTCTGATTACTCAGCACAGGAAGTACCATATCCTTTGACACACATGGTGGATAATCACGATATTTTTCAAGAATTTCAAGTGCCTTTGGCAACAACGGAATATTAGATGATGTTTCCGTTTTTTTCCTGCTTGTGAAGATCCAAAGTTTTCCATCTACTCCCTCTGCGATATCCGTCCATTTTAATTTCTTCACATCTGCATAAGACAGTCCTGTATAGCAGCAGAAAACGAAAATATCACGTACATGCGCAAGGCGTGGTATATTCAACTCTTTTTCTTCTATCCTACGAAGTTCTGCATCTCTTAGAAACTCCTTCTCTTTAGCCTTAGCCTTGATCTTGTAGAATGCAAATGGATCATCGGTGATCCAGCGGTGTGCAATACAGATCTTGATGATCTTGCGAAGATGTTTCATGTATTTTGCCGCTGATACGGCTGAGCAACCCATCGTGGCACGCAAAAAGAATTCATAACCCGTGACAAAAGCATGGTCAATCTTTCTGGTGTCAATATCTACCAGGCTGAATTCTTTTTCTAGATATCCGCCAACATGTGAAAAAGAAGTTTTATAACCTTTAAGCGTATTGGGCTTAAATCCATTGCCCAAAAGTGCTTCCATCTGCTCGTTGTGCTCCTTGAACACATCCATGAAATTTTTGCGTTTGATATCCTTTCCCTGAAATCTAAGTTTAAGGAACTCTGATGTAACTTCTTCACCAGCAGCTACCATAGCAGTATGGATCGTGCTTACTTTAGTTACGAGTGTATCAAGGTAACTGTTAAGGGTCTTGACAGCTTCTGTTGTGCCTTTCACACGATTGGCTTTGGAATTCCATTTTGATGGTTCGCATTCACGCCCTACCGAGGTCTCCTTTGGCAGGCCATCGACGGTAATTCGCATGTAGATTGGCTTGGGGCCACTAACATAATTTTTTGGTTTCTTCAAGTAGAAGAGCAAGGAATAATTTGTACTCATGACAGCATCATTTAAGTGAAACAAATGTAGCCTTGCAACTAAAACGGATCAAGATGTTTAATTGTTGAATATGCTGATTTTCAATTAATTAAACCGTTATCAGTGAGTAAGTATACTGGAGAAAATGACTCACTGAATGACTCACTTTTTTATTGGGAATTCTTAGAGGTTTTGTAGGTACTGAAAAACAAAAAAGCCCGCAAATATTTAATTTGCAAGCTTTTGTATGTTTTGACTTTTAGATGTGTAGCCCGTAGGGGAATCGAACCCCTGTTTCAAGAATGAAAATCTTGCGTCCTAACCCC
>JAQSXG010000612.1 GCA_029256785.1 Neobacillus sp. | reverse complement strand
TAATGCTTATGTAGGAAGTATTCAATATTACACCTTCACTAAGCAGTTCAATTACCACCTTGAAGACAATTGCTTATTGACCGATGATCACGTGCAAAAATATATAGTCCTGATTCAACGTGGGGAATTAAAGTGGATAAAGGACGATATGCGATGAAAAAGAATATAAAAGGAATAAAAAAACCTTGAGTCTGGAAGGATCACAAGGCTTCCTAATAACTACCTATTTTTGAAAAGTACTATTAATACAATATCGAATCCTGTTTGGTTAAAAAAAAATTATTTCTAGCTGTTAAGCACGGAGTCCTAGCTGTAAAAAAGTTTTCTATTACCGGATTTTTGACTATAGATGATCTATGCACCAAAAAATATTTTGCATTGAGGGATCAGGTGTGGATGATCATGGAAGAACTTTTTAATAAAAGACGGTTGTCATTATCGAAGAGTGGGTTGATCTGGAGTGTTCGTGAAACTGATCATATATTTGATGAAGTGAAATATACTTTCAAACCAGTACTTAGCCTTACAGTTTGTAATAATCTTTAAAGTCAATATCTGTAAACATATTAATTCAGCGTAAATAATGTATATTAGGCTTGGGTATTAACCTGGCCCAATTGAAAAGTATAATGCAAAGATAGTAACCACGACCAATTCCAGCAGTCCAATAGCTGCCAATGTAGTCATCGGTACTACTGTCTTTAGCGATATAGGAGCGAGCTATGTAGACTTCTTTAGAGGTCGCTCTATTATTGAGAGAAATTCGGATGGATTAAATTTGTCACTGCTTTTCCAGTTGTTCAAGTAATTGGAAAGTATTAGCTCAGTTCGTAGAAATCGTGTCTGTCATATATACTCCGCATATCGTTAAACAACGCATATCTGTTTTTATGGGTTTAATCTATGGTATTCAAGAAGTTTTTATCAATCGGACTACAATTCTCCAGAAAGGAGTAGAAGGTTGTTAAAAGTCCAAGTTGACGCGTTGCAACTTGAACTTTCAATTTAATAGTTTTTTTGGGGGTACTTCCTTATTTGCCTAAATACATTAGAATTTGGCTATCACGTCAATTTGCTAAGCTGAAACGATTTTATTTTCAAAAATCACAATTTAATATAGCACCACTGCTAGCATTGCTAACAAGTTGCCGATATTGACTCAACCATTTAGAATTTAGTTTTTTTCTGATCGGAATAAAGTTTTTTCTTCGCAATTGTATCTCATCTTCGCTAATGTCAGCTGAAAGCATATGTTGGTCAATATCAATAACGATGTGGTCTCTATTTTTAAGTAATCCAATTAATCCACCTTCAGCAGCCTCAGGTGAGACATGTCCTATAGCTATTCCACGAGTAGCTCCGCTGAATCGCCCATCTGTTATCAAGGCTACAGAACTACCCAATCCCATTCCCATAATCAGGCTTGTGGGTGTCAACATTTCCTGCATCCCCGGCCCACCTTTGGGACCTTCGTAACGGATCACCACAACATCGCCAGCTTTGATCTCACCGGCAAGGATGCCTACTATGGCATCTTGTTGGCTATCATAGCAAACTGCAGTCCCGCTAAATTTCTTTTTGCCCGTGATTCCTGCGGATTTTACCACAGCTCCCTGCTCTGCAAGATTTCCAAATAGAATCGCCAATCCGCCAACAGGACTGTATGGATTGTTTATTGTATGTATGATTGTTGAATCTTTGATTGCTGCATTTGCAATCTTTTCGAATAGCATTTCGCCACCGACCGTTATATTATCCAGGAGGACATGGTTGCTGCGCTTGGTCATTTCGTTCATTACAGCATCTACGCCTCCGGCACGATGGACGTCTTCCATGTGAACGGTGCTTAAACTGGGCGATATTTTTGCGATGTGAGCTACTTGATCTGATATTGAATTAATATCCCTAAGCTGAAAATCTACATCTGCTTCGTGAGCTATAGCGAGCATATGAAGAACAGTATTGGTACTACCACCCATAGCCATATCCACTGCAAAAGCATTCTGGATGGCCTTTGCATTAATGATGTTTTTAAGTTTGAATTGTTTGGAAAGCTGATCGTCTTTGGCGATTTCACAGATCCTTCTGGCTGATTTCCGATATAGATTTTCACGCTCGGGTGTTAACGCCAATATGGTTCCATTACCAGGTAATGCTATACCCATAGCTTCCATCAGCGTGTTCATGGAATTTGCTGTAAACATACCCGAGCAACTACCACCACTGGGGCATGCGTTACACTCGATGTCTTTGAGCTCATCGTCAGTGATTAAGCCCGCTTCGTGTTTGCCCACAGCCTCAAAAGCTGTAGACAGGTCAATGGCAGTACCATCTGTGGTATATCCTTTTCGCATGGGGCCTCCACTTACAAAAATTGTAGGCACATCTACACGTAGCGCACCCATAATCATTCCGGGTACAATCTTATCGCAGTTAGGGATTGCTATCATCGCATCCAATTTGTGTGCATTCATGACGCTTTCAATTGAGTTGGCAATTAATTCTCGGCTGGGGAGCGAGTAAAGCATACCATCGTGTCCCATAGCAATACCATCGTCAATACCTATCGTATTGAATTCAAAAGGGATACATCCGTTTGCCTTGATTTCTTCTTTAATGATCTCAGCAACCTTATTCAGAAAAAAATGTCCTGGTATAATTTCGATAAAGGAATTTGCTACTCCAATAAAAGGCTTATCGAAATCGTTATCATTTACGCCTGTGGCCCGAAATAGGGCTCTATGGGGAGTACGTTGGTATCCCTTCTTTACTTCGTCGCTTCTCATTTTTTATTAGTTATATAGTAGATTTTAGTCTACTTAGTGTTTCAGGCGATATGGCCAGATAAGCCGCAAGGTTGACATTTGACAAACGCTGTATGAGCTCAGGATTATTCTTCAGTAGATCACGATAGCGTTCTTTAGCGGTTTGGGTTAATAAGCTGCTGAGTTTATTATTTATGACAGTTAATCCATATTCGAGAATGTAGATATAAAAATTGTCCCAGCCAGGCATGTTTTCTCTCAAAAAGGTAAAATCAGTGTTGCTGATGCTGAGCACCTCCGTATCTTCTACTGCTTGGATAAATTCTGTAGCTGGCTG
>JAQSXG010000611.1 GCA_029256785.1 Neobacillus sp. | reverse complement strand
GGTGCCGGAGGAGGAGAATTTCTAAGCCTGAATGAATGTGAAAATATTACCGTTAACAGCTTATCACATCATCAACGAAACTCTAACATTACTTTCTGGAGTTTATCTAAAATTATAAACTGCAAAAACATAAGTTTAGACGGTTTAGATATTCAAAGCGATTCTACAGGATCCTTGATTGATGTAGCGGGAGAGAATATAACTATACAAAATGGTATTTTAGATTACCCATTGGGAAAGTTGATCGATATAACTTTTGAATGGATGTATTTGAATATTAATTCCGAAAATATCCACATTAAAAATATTAAGACAAATGGTGCCGTATGTATATCTGCAGGGGTAGCCTTTACAACGAATATTAGCGGAATAAAATTCGAAAATGTCATTAGTACTCTTCAAGATACTTTTCCAATTTATAATTTAAGAGGAGTCAGTCAAATAGAAATTAACAATGCCAGTTTTAAGAATATCCAGAATCTTATAACTATGTCACCTCTTGAGATTCCACTTAGGAAATACAAAAAAATTATAATCCGGAATAGTGACTTAAGTTTTGATGTACCGGTTCATTCGGATTTAACTTTGATAGAGCTTTGTGGTTTGTTGGAATGGAAAGATTCCACCTTTGGTCAGAATGAATATTTATTAGGATTAAGATTTTTAGACAGATATGCTGAGGCTAATGGGATTTCAAATCTAAATGACTCAATATCAAAGGTTGTTTTTAAAGATTGTAAATTTATAAACATGTCTCTTTCTATTCCCATAAATATAGAATTTGTGAATTGTACATTTGAGAATGTGAGATTTTATAATAGCAGTGGTACCTATAGTAACCAAACGGTAAAATTTAGTGATTGTAATATCCGTTACACAATTAATTCGACGAATGTAATTTCAGTTGACAAATGGTTTGAGTTCAGCGCTGTTTTACCATTTAAACTTATTTTTGATAGCACTAAATTATCTGGTATTTTAGCTAATAATACGGGAGTAGCAATATTTAATTCTTTAATGACCTCTGGCGCAGAGGTTAAATTTATAAATAATTGTGAATGGAAAGTAAAAAGAGAGGGGGGAGGGACAAATACGCTGTTTTTAATTAATGAAGCCTCGAAAATAACCATTGAGTCTATTGATAGTTCATTCGAAGATACGAATTTTATAAATTTTTCTGGAGGTACAAGCGGTGGATTAGATGGTATCGTGAATGTAAGCATTATTGGAGGTACATATTTAAATAATTTTATTAGGATATCAAGTTTGAATAATACAATAACCAATGCAAAGATCAATTTCGCTATGTTGAGTGTTAATACGCTACCATCATTAATCGGAAATCTAATATCTATCAGAACCCAATTCTCATCTTTCAAATCTGATTGGAGTAATTTACCTTATGCAACTGTTGATCTTAAAGGATTAGTTAATAAATCTTCCGCTTCTGTGGATTTTTCTTCTTCGCCAAGTTCTATTTATAAACAATCGGAAATACTAAGCATTCTTAATGAACTTCGAGATTTGAAAATAAAGTTGAGAGCAGCTGGCATTTTAGAATACTAGTTTGCACTAATATTTATCAGTCGTTTGGTAACTTTACTGTCTAAAATTTAACGCTAAACAATTGGAGACTATTCAGTTGTTTAGCTTAGCTATTTTTATGGACACTCAAACTGTATTACAATGATCCAAATAATTGGTGTTGTAAAAGGTTTGGTGTAGTTCGCTAAACCCCTTGCAATATGATGCTATTGATTATCGAGTATCTACTTTTGGCCCCCTCTTAGTAGTCGGTAAGGAACTTCAACTGCCGTAACAATAGATCCCCCCAATAGAACCGTAAAAAAAAGGTTTACACCCAATAACAGGCCAATAACTATGATCGCGCCGCAAATAGCATACGAAAATCGTACTGTGCATGCCATAATAATTTTGGAAACAGGGTTAAAGACTGAGATGAAACTATCAGACAGGAGAACGTTTTTTGTTTCATTTGATAATAAAGCAAGAGAAATCATAATAGAAAACTTCAAATTCGAGAGAAATGCCTTCAAATGATTTTTTTCTGATTGGATTATTGCCAGGATTAAACCACCAGTTACGGCAGCCGCTACATTTGAGATAAAGATTTCTAATGTGTTCATATTTAAGTGTTTTAAGTTCTAGCTTAAGTTACTTAAATTTATTTTTTGATCCTAATTCTTGGTAATGAGCTTAAGGTTTAGTTCAGAGTAAGTAGCTAAAAATTAGACTTTAAAGTCAACTTTGTCAAGGATATGCTAGCAGATTTTAGCTTATTAAATTTTATTTAGAAGAGTTTGTAGAAAATGCTAGCAAATTTGCTGTTTGTAACTTTTGCGATATTTCTGAAAATCATTCCATGTTATTCAAAATTAGCGTATGAAGAGGTTTTAATAAATGTCTTTTCGCAAAAGTGTTGTTTTGGTCAATGTTTTTGTAAAATGGTCAACAACTATTTCAGTTAACATACTTATCTTTATATAAAGACAAGCTACATATAGCTTGCGGCTATGCAGACCAGCTCATTAGCCAAATTGCTTCCCTCTGCCGGTTCGAGGGAAGCTCTTTTTGTTTTGGGGCTTTTATATACGCAGATAGCTGTATTATTTAATTGATTTTGCGTAAGCGATATACTCGTTTACAATAGGCAGGTCAGCTTCTGCCCAGTCGTAGTCTCTTAATTGAGCAGCATCTACCCATATCGCTTGCGCATGCTCCAGCGCTTTTACTTCTCCAGACTGTAGACTGCGTACAAAAGGGTAGAGCTTTCCTCTTTAGATTCTCCGGTTTCGATCTTGCCACCCGGGAACTCCCATTTCAATGGAAGTTTCATTGAAGCCGACCGCTGGCAGATCAGTATTTTATTGGCGTGATGTATAATAGCACAGGTTACTTGCAGCATAGTGTTTCAAAAGTAGTGATTTTTCATCGTTAGCCTCTTTGTGTACCAGACATGTTTAATTTCTTCGATTCCAAATCAGACAATATTTAAAGCTTATACCGTCGCCAATAAAAAAGCGACCAAGTAAAGATCATGCTCGCTATTAAAGATACCATTAAGTGAGGACCATTCTTAGGATCCTCATTTAT
>JAQSXG010000610.1 GCA_029256785.1 Neobacillus sp. | reverse complement strand
ATACACTGGACAAATATGAGTTGCCTTATCCTGAGGTAGGTTACTTTTGTTCTTGGATATTAGCAAAGAAGTTATTGCGCTTGCCTTCTTACCGACTAGATCAAATTGCTTCATATTACAAGATCCGGTTCCACCATCACCAGGCTTCGGATGATGCCAAAGTGTGTGCGGAAATCGTCAGAAATATGCTTAATGAAGCACATATTGAAGATTTAGATCAGATGCAAAAGACAATTAAATACCGCCTCGGCCGATTACATAAGAATTCCTACTCCCCTTTTTCATCTCATACTTATCGTAATACGCAGTCATTCAAACCCTCACAAATCATCGCGTCAAGAACATCGTTTGATGAGCACCATCCCCTTTATCACCAGGTTGTCGTGTTTACCGGTGTGCTGACATCATTGTCAAGAGAAGATGCATGTCGGAAAGTGGTCAATTGTGGCGGCATCAATGGAAACAACGTAACCAAGCAAACGACGATTCTTGTTGTTGGTGAGCCGGACAGCCGGACGCCGAGCAATAAGAATAGTACGAAGGAGCAAAAGGCGAAAAAATTAGTAGCTCAAGGACAAACCATAAAAATTGTGACCGAAAATGATTTTATTAAACTATTTGAGACTAACCGAACACAAGCAGAATGATGAATGCATTTGTCATCACTTGAAATGTCAACTTCTGCATAGATAAAAGATCCTCAGAAATTAGTTGAGGATCTTTTTCGTTAAATCCTTCTGTACAAGTTAGCTGTCGTCATTTTGCCGAATGGTCGTGACCATCTTTCCAGATCAGGCTGCAGCAATGAAAGGCGATTTGCGTTGAACGAAGGATCGGTTGCCGCTTACGATTTATATGGTAAATGTTAATAAACAGCCTGATAACTCTCAATATTTGCTTCCATGTCGGACGCTCAACTTGTGTAAGAATAGGTTGTTTCATTTCTATCCACCCTTTAAGACAATGTAGCGAAAAAAAGCCATGCCATATCAGCATGGTCATTACTTGATATTCTTAAACATAATAAAAGGTGACAGAACTATGAAATCGTTTACAAATATTTGAATATCCATAGCAAAGGTTCCTATAATTTCCTAAATATGTTTTCAAGATTAAATTGGAAATAAGCTAAAGGTTCCTATAATTTCCTAAATATGTTTTCAAGATTAAATTGGAAATAAGCTTTTGTTCACATAATTAATATACTGTTTTATAAGAATGCAAATTAATACTACTGAACTTACATAACGCAAAAATGCATGAATTTAGAGTCTACTTCAAATTGATTATTAACACTTATAAGCTGGATTGCTACGGTCGTTGGCGTTCACATTAATCATTAATAAATTTTCTGGCATTATTAGTCCAAAAGTCGTACACTGTGAAGGGCCAATTTAATTTTAACTAATTGGTGAAATTAATGCTTTTTACAATAAATTTTTATACATTAACCTCATTTTTTTAAGTTTTTTATTCATTTCTCATCAAATAATTGATCATCTTTGAAAATCGGAGAGAATTCTGGATCTACACCTTGATCATCCACCATCCTCTCCCCTTTTTCGGTATTTTGCCTTCGGGCTTAATATAGATAACGATATTGGGGGAGTTTTTATGAAAAGGTTGTTGAGGTTATTTACAGCTGTCGTTTTGTCTCTTGGAATTTTATCGGGAGTTACCCTTCCACAGGAAGTGACTCAAACAACATCTCAGAATGTCGCTTATGCAAAATCTTATCCGATCAACATCGTTAGTTCTCATTTAAATGTTCATCGTGGGAACCCAGCTTCAATAACGATTAAAGGAAAGCCAAATGCATCTGGAACGATCAAAGTTATTTACAAATCCGGTCCAAGTAAAGCACGTGGTTTAAACAGCAAAATGTCAAATAAAAAAGGCTATATTACATGGACCTGGCTCGTTGGCGGCAATACTACCAAAGCAACCTATACATTCTATGTTTCACTTGGCGGAAAAACAAAACCAGTGAAATTAAAAGTTTATTAAAAGTCCCCCTCATTAAAGGGGAATACATAAGTTTCTTACTTTAGAAAAATCTCAATTAAGAAAGTATAAGATATCAGGAAAAAGGTCTACGAGTTCGGATTAAATAAGGTTCTTCTACTAATGGTGAAGGACCTTTTGTATTGAAAGAAATTAAAGATATAAAAATGAGATCAAATGACTGAGTAATTTGCTTTATTAATTTTTTTAGCGATCGTTCATGTTAAATAATCTAAAACCAAATGCTTATTAATCAGTCTTTCCAGTAATTTCCTTAGCTTCAGCTGATATGGTTATATGATAAAAGTTCTTATTTAAAAAAGGCGGTTTACTCTAACCTAAAACGTTAATTATCTATGCTCATTTTGGAAGAAATCCGAGTTATGTTATTTGATCATTTGGTTATTTGGTCTTTTTTCAATCCGATCACACAACTCATTTAAAAAAGGCAGATTTTCCTCAACTCTATCTAAATGTTTATGAGCTTCCCTTAACAATTCGTAAAAAGATCGATATTCTTTACTCATACCCCACATCACTCCTTTGATCAACTGCATTTTTGCAGAATGCCCTTAATTTTTGGCAATCTCTGTTCACTTGACGTTACGATCATAACATTTAAACCTCAATAATTTTTATTTTGTTAATTATATTCACCTATTACACAATACTTATGCCAAAGTTCAATCACGACTATCTAGGATAAACAGATTAGACAGATTTATAAAAATAATCTCTGGAGTATACCGGCAATTTATAAAATTGGTAGTCAAAAAACGGTCAAAATGATCATCAATCATCCGGTGCATGACTTTGACCATTAAGCGATGACAAAACAAAAACCCCTTAACGCATAGAGCGTCAAGAGGTTTGAATGTTTCTAACAGATTAATATTGTTCGAGGTATTGATCGCGTTCCCATGGGTGTACTTGAGTGCGGAACAAGGACATGCCTATTATTCATTTGCAATTGCGCTTAAAAATCCCATTAAATCAATGTTTTTGTTATTTATACCCTCATACAAATTCATACTTTATCAAAAGTCGGGGGCAGATTCGGGGCAACTTTAGGGGCAAATTAAGCAAAAAGTTATTTACTCAAAATATATTACCAATTGA
>JAQSXG010000609.1 GCA_029256785.1 Neobacillus sp. | reverse complement strand
AAAGCGAAAGAATTGGGCACTGGTGGTTCAAGAAGCCCCTATGTGTTTAATATCATTATTTTTATCATTTCTTCTGCCGCTATTAGTATTTATTATTTAATCAGGCCCATCATAGAAGTTTCGAATCATTCGTTATTTCTAACTATTGTTACAATGGCCTACCCGATTATTGACTTAAGTATTATGTTTGCTATTACAGTCCTCTATTATTTGAGTAAATATAGTAAAGAAAAGAACCTATTGCTATTTATTATAATGGGTTTCTTTCTTCACGTTGTTGCTGATTCTGGGTTCGCTTACTTATCGGCAATAGGAGAGTACCAACCTGGAGAAATTATTGACTTAACCTGGATAGTTTCCATATTGCTAATTGGTTTTGCGGGTTATTATACGAAGGAAAAGTCGGATGAACCGCCATTAAGAAATAAAATCCACTTTGAAGGGAGAGAGACATTTTTTCCTTATATAAGTACCTTAATACTCATAATTTTAGTTATAAATAGCTACCAATGGGACTTCAATGCTCTAAGCTTGGGTTTGCTTGTTATTGTTCTTATGATTATAGGACGTCAACTTCTCGTTATGAATAAAAATAATCGGCTTATGAGTGAATACAGGTACTTAGCCTACCATGACCCACTAACAGGTCTGAATAATCGGGTTAGTTTTACTGAGGATTTAGAAAGACTTATGGGAAAGCCCAATGATGATAGTGTAGCTTTAGTTCTACTTGATTTAGATCGGTTTAAGGTAATAAATGATACGTTTGGGCACTATATTGGGGACATGATTTTAATTGAAGCCTCAGAGCGATTAAAGCAGGCTTTAGGAGATAATATGCCAATCTATAGATTAGGCGGTGACGAATTTATTATTATTCTAGCTGAAGCAACAAAGGAGAAAAGTAAGAATATAGCAAAAATAATCTTGGAAAAGTTTCAAAACCCGTTCCTAGTAAATGACTATGAAGCGATTGTCACTCCTAGTATTGGTATCAGTATCCTTCCGAAAAGTAGATGTAACACTGGGGACTTGTTTAAGCATGCTGATGCTGCCATGTATCTGGCAAAGGAAAGTGGTAAGAATAATTTCAGATTTTATAATTCCGAATTAAATAAAGTCATGACTCGAAAGGTGATAATTGAAACGGAGTTAAGAATGGCCATTGAAAAAGATCAGTTTTCCCTCTTTTATCAACCTAAAGTGGATTTACAGACAATGAAGATTGTGGGGATGGAAGCATTGTTACGCTGGGAACATCCTGAGTTGGGGATGATCAGCCCCTTAGAATTTATTCCAATTGCTGAGGAAACAGGTCAAATTGTTCCAATTGGTGAATGGGTTCTAAAGAAAGCATGTATCCAAAATAGAATTTGGCAGGAAAAAGGATTTTCTCATTTATGTGTTTCTGTAAATGTTTCTGTCCGTCAGTTTGAGCATAGTGATTTTGTGATGACTGTGAAAAAAGTATTACAAGACACTAGACTTAGTCCACAATTTTTAGAAATAGAAATTACCGAGAGTATTATGCAAAATATAAGGGAAAGCACTGATATTTTACATAAATTGAGAAAATTGGGTGTTAAAGCGTCTATTGATGACTTTGGAACAGGCTATTCATCTTTACATATTCTTCAAAAATTACCTATTGATACAATTAAGATTGATAAGTCTTTTATTGATGATATTGTAAATTCGAAACAACATGCTATGGTAAAAACGATTATCGATTTAGGGTTAAATCTAAATCTTACTGTTGTGGCCGAGGGAATAGAGGATGAAAACCAATTGAAAATTCTACGTGACCATCGGTGTAGCATTGGCCAAGGCTACCATTTTTCGAAGGCCGTTCATCCAATTGAATTTGAAATATATCTACTAAAAATGGTTTCATAGGAAATAGACGAATAGGGAAAATAAAACCAGAAAGAGTCATGTACTCTTTACTGGTTTTATTTTGTCATTTATAACGCTGCTAGTGTGGCTAGGTGTGTTTGTTGAAAGACAAACTTGGTGAAAAATTAGTAATGAGACATTTCTACATGATAGTTCTTTTTTGTAAGGGCCTGATATAACTGCTGGATATGGTCATGATTTTTTGTTTCAACAGAGATTTCCAGTTGGGCATCACCTGGGTATATATGCTTGCCCATCCGTTGGTGGTTGACGGTTTGGATATTGGCATCCAATTCGGTTAGCGAGCTTAACACTTTTTGGAGCTCACCAGGTTTATCTTTTATCGGTATAGTGAAAATCGCATACCTCCCGGATTCAACCATGCCACGCTCGATGATTCTTGAAATAAAGTTCATATCTACATTCCCACCACTCAAAACCGCGACAACCTTTTTCTCTTTCATTTTTATTTTTTCATAAAGAAGGGAAGAAAGGGATACCGCACCAGAGCCCTCAACCAACAGCTTATTTCTTTCTAAAAGCATGAGCATCGTTCGAGCAATTTCCATTTCATCGACACAAAAAATATCATCAACATATTTTTGAACCAGCTCAAATGGTAATTGCCCCGGTTTCTTAACGGCAATGCCATCTGCCATGGTTGGCACAGCGTCTACCATGATGGGTTTGTTTTCTTGCAAGGACAGTTTCATACTTGGACAGGCTAGAGATTCTACACCATAAACCTTAATTTGGGGATTTTTCTCTTTTACCGCCATAGCAATACCGGCAATGAGTCCGCCCCCGCCGACAGGGCAGATTATGGCCTCGACATCTGGTAACTGGTCAAGTATTTCTAAGCCGACGGTGCCTTGCCCTGCGATCACCGCTTCATCATCAAAGGCATGGATAAAGGTAGCGTTTAATTGTTCCTTCAGCTCTAATGCATAGGCAAGGGCTTCGTCAAATACTGTACCCTCCAATAGGACATTACCGCCATACTGTTTTGTGGCTAGCACCTTACTAAGCGGTGCTGTCTTTGGCATCACAATGGTACCTGAAATGCCCAGCATCTGACTTGAATAGGCAACTCCTTGGGCGTGGTTTCCGGCGGATGCTGCGACAACACCGTTTATGCACTCTTCCTCAGTTAGGGAGTTTAATTTATTATAGGATCCGCGCACTTTAAAAGTTCCGGTCTTTTGAAGATTCTCAAGTTTTAAATACACT
>JAQSXG010000608.1 GCA_029256785.1 Neobacillus sp. | reverse complement strand
TCGTTTTTTTCTATTTTTTTGTTTCAAGTCATTCTTTCCCAAAAAGAAAAAAGAAAGAAAGCAATTTTGTTTTTTATACTAACCTTAATACCATCTCTGTTAATTATGAACAGAGGTATGTTAATTATTATATTAATGAGTTGTGTGTTTGTCTATTTGATCAAATATCAAAAAAATATTACATTCCGAAAGATAACAGGATTAGCCATTCTTGCTGTAATATGTTTGTACCTGTTTGGAATAGTTGGGAATGTAAGGGTAAATAATTCTTATCATAGAGAAGGTTCATTAGTAGATAATAGTTTATTCCTGCAAATTGGTGGAGCAACGGATAAGTTTAAAGAATCTGTCATACCAAAAGAGTTTTTTTGGTCATATATTTATATTTCCTCACCATTAGCAAATTTACAAAAAACAATTGACAATTTCGAATATGAAAAAGATATTTCACTGTCGGATTCCTTTGAATTTACCGTAACACAAATTTTCCCTGATTTTATTAGTAAAAGAATTGTGAGTCTCTATGAGATTGTGATTCCACAGGGAATTCAAATTGCGCCAGAATTAAATGTATCAACGGCATTCGCACAATCCTATGTAATTTTAGGATGGGTAGGGGTATCCTTATTGGCCATTTTTATGTTTACTTTTGCTCTATTCTATATTTTATTGTTAAAGAGGCTTAATAGTGAGTATTTCATCGTAGGGGTAGCTATTTTAAATTCAATTTTTGTGTTCAATACTTTTAGCAATATGTTTGCGTTCACTGGATTAAGTTTCCAATTGATTTATCCACTGCTATTTACTCTTTTGACTGTGAAGAAGCCAATCCTGAAAGGGTCTGCTTTATGAAGAAAACAATTGTAATTGTGGTTTATAAAACTATTCTGAAGGATTCGAGCACATTTTCATCTTTAGTTCATATTTTGAAAAAAAATCCACCAGCATTAAACGATTTTTCGCTAATTATTTACGATAATAGTCCTGAAAGGCAAGAAATCCCAATAGAATATCAAAATTTAAATATCATTTATAAACATGACACTCGAAATATTGGAATTGTTACTGCTTACAACTTCGCTTTCCAAGTGGCAAAAGAAAACGGAAGTGATTGGTTGATTTTACTTGATCATGATACTGAACTAACTGAAGACTATTTCGACCAATTCCGTCATCTTGAGAGCTTTGACAGCGGCGTTGTTGCAGTTGTTCCAAAAATTTATTCAGAAAACACAATGATTTCCCCGGTTTTCAGTAATGCCTTTCGTCCACTGAAGGAGAAACGACCAGATGTTGGAGTTCAAAATACTCCTGTCATGGCAATTAATTCTGGGGCGCTAATTCGTATATCTTTTTTGAATGAAATTGGTGGATTTAATAGAGATTTTCCATTAGATTTTCTGGATCATTGGTTATTTTACGAGATCTATGCAAAGGGATATAAAGTTTCAGTATTAAATACATCTATAGAGCACGAGCTATCTGTTATGGATTATAGTAGGGTTTCGGTCGGACGTTACCATAGCATATTAGACTCGGAAATGAAATTCTATAAAAATTATAAAAAAGAGTTACTTCCAGCCTACAGATCTCAGCTGATTAAGAGATTTTTTAAACAAGTACTGCTTGTTAAAAATAAAAAGATCGCCGCATATACGCTGCGTCGTCTTGTTTCGATGTAGAAAGGGTTTTTAATCATGATGATTTCTGTTTGTTTAGCAACGTATAACGGTGCTCCATTTATTATTCGCCAACTAGATTCGGTGATCAAACAATTAAGCGAACAAGATCAAGTAATTGTCGTTGATGATTGCTCAAATGATTTGACGATTGATCTCATCAAGGAGACTTTTGGGGACCGAGTAGAAGTTTATGTGAATGACCAAAACATGGGTGCCATCAAAAACTTTGAAAAGGCAATGTCTTTTGCAAAAGGAGAGTTTATCTTCCTTTGTGACCAGGATGACATTTGGGAGGATGGGAAGGTCGAGAAGGTTTTAAAGGCTTTCAACGAACAAAATGCTGACCTTGTTGTTCATGATGCCTATGTGGTTGATGGTGACCTAAACATAATGAATCCATCATGGAATAATTATAACGGCAATAACATTAATCAAGGCTTGGTCGGTAATGTGTTGAAAAACGCATTTACCGGAGCAATGATGGCGTTTAAAAAAGAATTGGTACCGTTTTTTCTTCCTCTTCCCCAAAATATCGAAATGCATGACCAATGGATTGCACTTGTATGTATGCTTGAAAAAAAGAAAATTATATATATCGATGAACCTCTAATGAAATACGTTCGTCATGGTGGAAATGTAACTGGAATGAGGAAGCGTTCTATTTCAGAACGAATAATGGGGAGACTAGGAACACTTTCGGCAATCTTCCATTATAAAAAATCATAGATCAGTAATATTAATTTTCTGTTACATAATATAGGGTTGTTTGTCTTTCTTTCCTTGTTTCTTTATAATAAATGAGGAAGATTGGCGGTTTTTGTATATTTTTGTAGGATTAATTATTGAAATTGAGGAGATGTCTTTTTTTATGAAGGGAATTATTCTTGCTGGTGGAAGTGGAACACGTCTATATCCATTAACGAAGGTGGTTTCGAAGCAGTTATTACCTGTATATGATAAACCAATGATTTATTATCCACTTTCAGTTCTTATGTTGGCTGGGATAAAGGATATTTTAATAATTTCAACACCGGAAGATACAGCCCGTTTTGAACAAATATTAGGTGATGGGTCAGACTTAGGGATGAATTTTTCTTATAAAATTCAGCCACATCCAGGTGGGTTAGCCCAAGCATTTATAATTGGTGAAGAATTTATTGGAGATGACCATGTTGCTTTAGTGCTTGGTGACAATATTTTCTATGGCCATGGCCTGACTGACCTTCTAAGAAGAGCATCTTCTCGGGAAACAGGAGCATCAGTATTTGGATACTATGTTAACGATCCAGAGCGCTTTGGTGTCGTTGAATTTGATGAGGAAGGAAAGGCTGTATCGATCGAAGAAAAGCCTACTGAACCCAAATCAAATTATGCCGTAACCGGGCTTTATTTTTATGATAATCGTGTGGTTGAAATTGCGAAAAATATTCAGCCTTCTCCACGTGG
>JAQSXG010000607.1 GCA_029256785.1 Neobacillus sp. | reverse complement strand
TTAAAGGACCAAGGAGAGGATGTAATTGGGTTAGGTGCAGGGGAACCGGATTTTAATACCCCTCAGCATATTTTAGATGCGGCTTTTCAGTCCATGAATCAAGGTCACACCAAGTATACCCCATCTGCAGGCTTACCGAACTTGAAAAAAGCGATCATTGGGAAACTGGAAAAGGACCAGGGCCTCACTTACAAACCAAATGAGATTATTGTAGCTAATGGTGCCAAACATGCATTATATACATTATTTCAGGTTCTTCTAAATAATGGGGACGAGGTCATTATCCCAACACCCTTTTGGGTAAGTTATCCTGAACAAGTTAAGTTAGCTGGTGGAAAACCCGTTTATGTAGAAGGTTTAGAAACCGCACAATTTAAAATAACACCAGAACAATTAGAAAATGCAATCACTGAGAAAACAAAAGCAGTAATTATTAATTCTCCTAGTAATCCGACGGGTATCATATATTCAGAAGCTGAACTGCTTGAAATAGGTAATATTTGTTTAAAACACAACGTTTTGATCGTTTCAGATGAGATTTACGAAAAACTTATCTATGGTGAGAATAAACATGTATCAATCGCTCAGCTATCTCCTAATTTAAAAGAGCAAACAATTATTATTAATGGCGTTTCAAAATCTCATTCCATGACAGGTTGGCGTATAGGTTATGCTGCTGGAAACGAAGAAATTATTGAAGCCATGACAAATCTTGCAAGTCATAGTACATCCAATCCAACGACAACTGCACAATATGCTACAATAGCTGCATATAATGGTTCACAGGACTCTGTTGAGGAGATGAGAAAAGCATTTGCAAAGCGGTTAGAAATCATTTATGATAAGCTAGTTGCGATTCCAGGCTTTACTTGTGTGAAGCCACAAGGTGCATTTTATTTATATCCAAACGTGAAGGCAGCAGCAGAAATAACTGGCTATAAAGATGTTGATAGCTTTGTTGAAGCCTTGCTAGTTGAAGCAAAAGTTGCCGTAGTACCTGGTTCTGGTTTCGGAACACCGGATAACATCCGACTTTCCTATGCTACCTCATTAGAGCAACTCGAAAAAGCCGTTGAAAGAATCCGGAAATTTGTTGAAGAAAAAACAAAATAAATAAATTACAAATATATTAAAAAGTCTGCTTTTGCAGACTCAGTTTGTCGAGAAAAAGTTATCTTTCTCGACAATTTTTTGTTTTATCTTTATCTAATAAAAATTTTCATTAAGATTGTTTCTGCTAACAGGCCTGTTGATTACCGCCCGCGGAAAGCGAAGTGCCTGGAACGCAAATCAACAGACATATTCAAAAAACGTATATCAACAAGGGACTGTCGAAAGTTTCACGACAGCGAGAGTCTGCTTTTGCAGACTTTTTGCTTTCTAATAAATGGCATCCTTATTTTCTTACTCGAGAGGTATGTTCATGTTATACTAATCAGGAGGTGTCATAAAGATGAAAACCAATATTTTAACATGGCTTCAAGAAGGTAATATCACGGTTCCAGCTACACTTTTCTCTGAGTATAGAAAGATGAACTTAAACGAATATGAACTCGTTTTGTTATTAAATATTATTTCCTTTTTAGAAAAAGGACACGATTTTCCCACCCCGGAAGAACTATCATCCCGTATGACAATTTCTGTTTCGGATTGTAATGAGATGCTTAGAAGACTAATTCAAAGAGGCTTTATTGAGATTATTGATGAATACTCTAACGATGGCATTCGTTTTGAAAAATATACCGTAAAACCTTTATGGGAAAGACTTGTTGAGCAGTTTCTGCTTAATAATCAGAGTACAAAAGAAGTGAGTAAAAAGGCTAATGAGACAGACCTTTATACATGCTTTGAACAGGAGTTTGGAAGACCATTATCTCCTTTTGAATGCGAATCTCTTGCGATGTGGATGGACGATGACCACCATGATCCAGTGATAATAAAGGCAGCATTACGTGAAGCGGTTATGTCAGGGAAAATGAATTTTCGATATATTGATCGCATTCTATTTGAATGGAAGAAAAATGGAATCAAAACCATTGAGCAAGCAAGAAATCACGGGCAAAAATTCCGTCAAAAACAAACACAAAGCCGTCCTCCCCTTGACGGAACAAAACCATCCGCAACCTCAGTCCCATTCTACAACTGGTTAGAGCAATAGTAGCTAAAACGGGAGGAGTAATTCTCTCGTTTATTTTTATTTAAAGTAGGTGTAATTTTTTGTTAAATAATACCCAAATTAGATACTGTCTAGATCAAATGGGCGAAATGTTCCCTGATGCACATTGTGAACTGAATCACTCTAACCCCTTTGAATTAGTAATTGCTGTGGCATTATCGGCGCAGTGTACAGACGTCCTAGTAAATAAAGTAACTAAAAAATTATTTGAAAAATATAAAACCCCAGAGGATTACCTGAATGTATCGCTTGAGGAATTGCAAAATGATATTCGTTCAATTGGACTTTTTAGAAATAAAGCTAAAAACATTCAAAGTCTATGTCGAATGATACTGTCTGATTATAATGGAGAGATACCCAGAGATCGCGATGAACTGACTAAACTGCCAGGTGTAGGCAGAAAAACTGCCAATGTTGTTGTCTCTGTTGCTTACAATATCCCTGCGATTGCTGTTGATACCCATGTGGAAAGGGTAAGTAAACGTCTAGGAATCTGCAGATGGAAGGATTCAGTCCTGGAAGTAGAAAAAACATTAATGAAGAAAGTTCCAAAAGAGGAATGGTCGGTAACACATCACCGGTTGATATTCTTTGGCAGATACCATTGCAAAGCGCAAAATCCGCAATGTCCAAGCTGCCCGCTGTTAGAGCAATGCAGAGAGGGGAAGAAACGTATGAAGGGAAGGGTGGATGTAAATGCCTAAACCTATATCAATACCTTTTCTGGATGAACTGGAGTGGCTAACACCCATGGGGAATCTGGATGACTCTATTACTTTTTTATTAAAGGAGTGGGAGAAGGTAAGGATCGACCTTGAACTTTTATATAAAAAGCGTGACCAAAAAACCACTATTTCGGGAATGAAGAAGGGGATAGGTTTATTCCTTCAGTTCTTGTTTTGGTCCAATGATAAGCAAATAGCCGTTTTGGCAAATACCTCACTGAGCCTATT
>JAQSXG010000050.1 GCA_029256785.1 Neobacillus sp. | reverse complement strand
ATGAAAAGAGCTTTCTATGAGAAGGACCGTTACCAAATCAAACTGCTAAATCAGTGTTGGTTTTTTTACAGAAAAAAAAACCGTCCTAAAAACGGGTTTTCCTGCTATCTTCAAAAACTAATCTACTTTTTACTTTTCTGTTACTCCTTTGAAGGTGGCAGCATTGTTAAAGCCACACGACCTTTATTCATATCCACTGAGTCAACCCAGACTGTTACCACATCTCCTACAGAGACAACTGCCATAGGATGCTTTACAAACCGATTACTTAACTTTGAAATATGAACGAGTCCATCTTGTTTAACGCCAATATCAACAAATGCACCAAAGTCGACTACATTTCGAACAGTACCTTGAAGTTCCATTCCTGGATTCAAGTCTTCTAACTTAAGTACGTCCTTTTTTAAGAGAGGACGCGGCATATCGTCGCGCGGGTCTCTTTCCGGCCTTACTAACGCATCTATAATATCTTTTAATGTTAATTCCCCTATGGATAGTTCTACAGACACCCTACTCAAATCAAGGTCATTTAAAGCGTCCTTTAATTGATCAGAGCCTAAATCATCTGTTGTAAATCCTAGACTTGATACTAACTTTTTGACTACATCGTAGTTTTCCGGATGAATCCCTGTCCGGTCGAGCGGCTGTTTTCCATCCAATACCCGCAAGAAACCAATGGCTTGTTCATACGTTTTAGCCCCTAAGCGTGGAACCTTCTTTAATTGAACCCGACTCGAAAACTTCCCTTCTTCTTCTCGCTTTTTCACAATATTATTGGCTGCAGTCTTCGTTAAGCCTGCCACATATTGAAGTAGAGAGGCTGAAGCCGTATTTACATTCACTCCAACACGGTTAACCGCTGTTTCAACAACAAAATGAAGAGATTCTGAAAGTTTCTTTTGTGTCACATCATGCTGGTATTGACCCACACCTACTGATTTGGGATCAATTTTCACCAACTCTGCTAGCGGATCCTGTAATCGCCTTGCAATTGAAACCGCACTTCTTTCCTCTACTTGGAAGTTTGGAAACTCCTCTCTCGCGATATCCGAGGCAGAGTATACACTTGCACCTGCTTCATTGACGATTAAATAAAAAATTTCCTCGTCCATTTCTTTAAGAATTTCGGCGACAAATTGCTCTGTTTCCCTGGATGCTGTACCATTTCCGATTGCAGCCATCTCCACCTTATAATCCCTAAGAATATTTATGAATTTCTCTCTCGCTTCCTTTTTCTTTGAAACAGGCGGGTGTGGATAGATCACATCAATTTTTAAGACTTTTCCCGTTTCATCAACGACAGCAAGCTTACATCCTGTTCGATATGCAGGGTCCACGCCAATAACGACCTTCCCTTTTAAAGGCGGTTGCAATAGTAGGTTTCGGAGGTTTTCAGAAAATATATGAATTGCTTGCGTTTCACCTTTTTCTGTTAGCTCACTTCGAATTTCCCTCTCGATTGAGGGCTGAATAAGTCTTTTATAGCTATCTTCAATCGCTTCCAATACATGAGCAGCCGCTGGGGAATGCTGTTTGCGAATCCATTTCCGTGATAGATAGGAGTGAATTACATCTGCATTCACCTTTATGGAAACTCGCAAAATTTCTTCCTTTTCTCCTCGATTTAATGCGAGGATTCGATGCGGTACAATTCTGTTTACCGGCTCACCGTATTCATAGTACATTTCGTATACCTTTTTTTCGTCTTTTTCAGCTGATTTAACGGTAGATTCAACCGCACCTGACTTAAACGTTTCATTCCGAATCCACTTTCTGCCTTCAGCATCGTCAGAAATCATTTCAGCGATGATATCCTTTGCACCAGAAATTGCCTCTTCTATTGATGTCACTTCTTTTTCTTCTGATAAGTATCCCTTTGCCTTATCTTCAATACTTTCCATAGGGAAATTTAACATCCATTCAGCAAGGGGTTCTAAGCCTTTTTCTTTTGCTACCGTAGCTTTCGTCCGTCTTTTTTGTTTATATGGCCGATATAGATCTTCAATTTCTTGCAGTTTTTCTGCTTTGGTAATCTTTAAGGTTAGTTCATCGGTTAGTTTTCCTTGTTCAGCAATAATACGGAGAACTTCTTCTTTTCTTTGCTCAAGGTTTTGTATGTATTGCCAGCGGTCTTGGATATCCCTGATTTGTACCTCATCCAGTGCACCAGTCATTTCCTTTCGGTAACGAGCAATGAAAGGGACCGTATTCCCTTCGTTTAATAAAGAGATAACACTCTTAACTTGGTTTTTAGAAATCGTCTGTTCAGAAGCAATTTTCCCAAAAAGCTGTTCATCGTTAATAACAGTATCAATCACGTTTAATACCTCCACTTCTATACTCTATATTGTATCAAATTGAACCAAGCGTTTCATCTTAGGCTCATATTGCTTTTAAATTAACACAAAAAAAAGCAAGCTTTTTAGCTTGCTAATGCAGAAACACACGTATGACGCCTTAGGATATGTATAAAAAAACGCTCTTCCCTAGAAAGAGCGTGCATGACAAATTAAAATTCGATGAGTCCTATACTTACTCGTAGTGCATCATCAACTTTTTCCATCATTTCGTCATCGAGATGTGTTATTTTATCGGTTAATCGCTGTTTATCAATTGTACGAATCTGTTCTAAAAGTATGACTGAGTCTCGTTCAAAACCGTAGCGCTTCGCATCTATTTCTACATGCGTCGGGAGCTTCGCTTTTTGAATTTGTGCTGTAATCGCTGCAACAATAACTGTGGGACTAAACCGATTCCCGATGTCGTTTTGGATTACAAGAACAGGGCGGACCCCGCCTTGTTCAGAACCAACAACTGGGGATAGGTCTGCGAAATAAACGTCACCACGCTTAACAATCAAGGGATTACCCTCCACTTACAAGACGTTCAACTGTGTGTTCTGCTTCAAATTCTGCTTGAAACGCTTCCGATGCAATGGTTAAATTGATCTTGGCCATTTCCATGTATCCACGTCTCATGGATTCGCGAATTTGTCTCTTTTTACGTTCGCGTAAATACATTTTGGTTGCTTGATAAATAAACTCACTGCGATTAACGTTTTCAAGTTTCGCGAAACCGTCTAACTCGGTTAAAAGATGTTGCGGTAATTTCACTAAGATTTCCGTAGTTGCGCCAGTATCAGACACAAACATACACCTCCACCATCACTACACACCAATTTTTTTCTCTGTACCATATTTAATAATAACACTTCTCAAGAATAATGCATAGACTATTTCTAATTCTCCTGTATTATAGACCAAATAAATAACCTTTTATGCAAAAAATTCCGCATTACCATTAATATGTTCCAATCTCACCATTTAAACCCGTTTATTGGGGCAAGAGGTAATTTTTTAAATCGACAATTTGTTCCCCTCTTTTATATAAACGAGGTACACGTGTTGAGATGATACAAGGGACTTCATAATTAATTGTATCTAACTTCTTTGCAATTTCATTTATTGAGATGAATTGATTTTGTTGGTGTCCAATGAGAGTAACCGTCGTTCCAACAGGTACATAGTGAGGGAGTCGTACCATACATTGGTCCATACATATTCTTCCTACAATTGGTGCTCTTTTACCATCAACAAGGACCTCCTGATTTTGCAGGCCTCTTATCCAACCATCAGCGTAACCGATTGGGATTGTACCAATCCACTCGTCTCCAGATGACTCGTATGTCGCCCCGTAGCTTACTTTGTCACCTTTTTTTAATTGTTTCACATGGACGAGCCTCGAACGGAGAGAAAAAACCTCTTTGAGCGGAAAAGGGATTTCTTTTTCCATCTCAATAGAAGGTGTCAATCCATACATAGCTATGCCTAAACGAACGGCATTAAAGTATGCTTGAGGAAAACGCAATGCTGCAGCACTGTTACTGCTATGAACGTATTTAGGTCGCTTCTTCAAAACAGCTAATAAGTCGATAAACAACTCCATTTGTTTTTGAAAATACGTTTGATCTAGTTCATCTGCCGTTGCAAAGTGAGTAAAGATCCCTTCAAGATTAATTCTATTATCCATCAATATTAATTGCTCTATTGCCTCAAGTTCTTCCTTACTCCTAATGCCAATTCTCCCCATACCTGTATCAAGCTTAATATGCACCGAAAGTTCTTTATCTAACGGTATAAAGGGTAGTGCCGCTTTTAGCCAGTCTTCCTGTATGATTGTTATGGTAATGTCATATTTTATTGCTACATGAACATCTTCTGGACGAGTTGCACCTAAAACGAGTATAGGAGCGTCAATTCCCTTATTTCTTAGGGCGATTGCTTCGTCCATAAACGCTACTGCCAAATAGGTTGCTCCCGATGCTAGTGCCGTTTCAGCTACTTGCAGGTCTCCATGTCCATACGCATTTGCCTTTACAACAGCAATAATTTCCACATCTAGCGGCAAAAGTTTTTTAAAGGAGACCACATTTTCAGAAATACAATCCAAATCAACCTCTGCCCATGTATCTCTATAGAAAAAGCCTTGCTCTGTCATTATTCCACTTCCTAATTACTAATTCATCACTATCTCTTTTTAATTTCACTTATTGATTATCAAACTACAGAAACCTAATGTCAAATTATTATTAGATTACAAACAAGAAAAGCACAAGCGCACGTTTAACGGCGTATGGACTCCTCGAAAAAGCTAACGCTTTTTCTTCGTGCGAAGATTATGCTGTCGAAGCCTTCCTTGTGGAGCGCTTTGACTGAGATAAAGGAAACACGGAGAGCGTTAGCGATCCGATGTTGACTTATCGTAGGGAAAAGAGCGAAGTACACTAGCCGTTGGGCGCATACGCTGGACAAAAAAGAAAAACAGATCCTTTTTACAGGATCTGTACTTTTAGCTTATTTGCCGACTTCACCTTGAACGGATCTGGCGATTTCTATAAATTCTTCTTCGGTTAGATTATTCGAAGCAATCATGTAATCGACGCCATCTACTGACCATGTAATCGACCGTTCAGAAACGGCACCAATTGTCATGCCCAAGTCTACCAAGTCACCGTCCACATAGGTTGGGGAAGTGGAAGCCTCTTTTACAGCAACTTTTTCTTGTACAAGCGTATAGGACTTTTCACCATCATAGGTGAGAACCACTCGTTTGCCATCTTCAATCTTGACTTCTTTTTCATCAATTAGCTTTGTACCTTCGATTTCATATGTTGGATATTTAACCGTAAACGCCCGCTCTTGCCCATCCGCCATTGCAGGTAAGCCAATTTGAGCACGAGTCATATTCTTTTGCATATCAAAATCACTCTTGTCAAAACTTGCATCAAAGGTTACTTTGGAAAATTCAACCGTAACAAGTGCATTCCGGTCAGGATCCATCACCTTTACCATCACAGGTGATAAATCACTCTTATTTAACTTTATTTCTTGTGTCGGAAGCATACTATTATTTTGGTAACGTGTTTTTGTTTCAAATACATAATGATCCTTGGTAGCAGTAAACTTTGCATCTTTATCCTCAATTATGTCTTTTATTAAGGACTCATACAAATAGGCCTGACTGCTATTTTGCGGCCAATCGCTTTGGAATTTGAAGCTCTTTTTAAGAGCCGGAGTTAATACAAAAACCCCTTCCTCATTCCTTAAAATCATTTGGCTTTGGTCTTTTTCTGCATTTTTTAAGTTAACACGGTAAAATGATGGATCTTTATGCCAGATTTCCACATTATAAACCTGCGAATCAGTTCCCATTTTCAACGTCATCTTCGCGTCAACTTTATACCCTGATAAATCCTTTTGTTTACTATCTAGCGCCTTGACTACATCCTCTTGTGACTTCGCGCCACAAGCTGCTAGGATAAAGATTACCAGTATCCCCGAAATCAGCAGCAACAACTTCTTCTTCATTCCTTCAACCCCTTCTTGTCTCATTTTCATATGAATATAAAAGAAGAGAAAGGCAGGGATCAGGCAGTGGATAATAAAATGACCAAGCTGACCTTGTCTCTCCTAGTTCCCTATGAATATATGAGACAACCTCTGGGTTTATGATAATGAATATGCCAAGCTGTTTATATTTTTTCTACTACTCTTCCATAATGACTTGGGCTACGACATACTCTCTACTATGTGAAATAGATAAATGTGCCCTTTTTTCCGGTTTAATAACATAGGGTTTTCCGTTAGGATCTGACATGATTTCAATATCCAAAAAGGATAATTCCTTGCCAATTCCTGTTCCATTAGCCTTTGAGTAAGCCTCCTTAGCAGCAAATCTCCCTGCTAAATACTCAATTTTTCTACGTTCAGATAGTTGGTCAAATATTTCTCTTTCACCCGGCGTAAGGATCCGGTCAACTAACTTCTTTTTTCTTGCTACTATCTCCTCTATCCTAGATAATTCAATTATATCTATACCAATCCCTGTAATCATACTCCATATCCCTTCTATTTAGGTTACACTTAACATATTAATGTACAAATTTGAAAATTAGCCTATGATGATGTTAGTAAGTATGTTAAGGAGGTCCTTATGTTTACGAGAACGGAAAATTTTAAAGAATTTATCCGCTTTTATCCCATCGTTTCTTCTATTATTGCCATCCATTTTACCTTATTTCTTTTAACCGTCTTACCATTCTTCCCAAACTATTGGTTTTTCTCAACATTTTCAGGAGTAAACCTTTACATAATGGAAGGTGAAATTTGGAGACTGGTAACTCCCATCTTTTTGCATAGCGGGTTCACTCATGTATTATTTAATAGTTTCTCCTTGGTTCTTTTCGGTCCAGCGTTAGAGCAGATGCTCGGAAGAGGAAAGTTTTTGTTTGTCTATCTCGGGGCTGGAATAATCGCCAATATTGCCACCCTGATTCTAGAGCCTTTACCATATATCCACGTTGGTTCTAGCGGCGCCATTTTTGGCTTGTTCGGTTACTATATAAGCATTATTATCTTTAGAAAAAATATGCTGTCTCAGCAAAACTCACAAATAATTCTTACGCTTTCTGGACTAGGTTTAGTTATGACCTTTCTCCAACCCAATATTAATATTACCGCTCATTTATTTGGTTTACTCGGCGGCTTTTTACTTGGGGCTGTTCCATATTATAATAAAAAAGACCTATCCTCTTCGATGAGAGGCACAACTAATTGGGCAAGCCAACAAAGAAAGAAAATGAGTTTCCACTCACCCTTAAAGCTTATCATTTGGGCAGTTATTCTTATTTTAGTTCTCTTAGGATTGTTTTTTAGATAACGACTCGGGTTCGGTCGATGAAAATCCGTTTCTTCGACCCAAACTACTCGAAATAACAATCCATGCGAAAACAGCTTTTAGATAAAAGGAAGGATTGCAACTTTGGTTGCAATCCTTTTTATTATTTCCTTGAATACCATGAATAGACCTTTTCGGCATCACTTTGTTCTAGGTCTAGCACTTTTCCTCCAGCACCGCCAAAACCTACTTTTACAAATGCCTCTATTGTGGCTAGGTTTTTTTTCCTTTGGAAGTAGCTTTCCTGTACATCCAGACTTTGAATTTTATTTTTCTTCATATGAACGGTCGTTCTAACAATCGTACGATAACGCAGCGTCAACTGCTGCCCGGTCACACTCCAACCCGCATCCTTATGTTCCAGTAAAGCCCAAAGTAAAACTATCCCTAGAAGAATCAATGAGAGAAGTCCCCAAGCTTTCCAAAAAAACAAGGCGGCTAAAACAATCGGAATTGTCCAATAGCTGTTTCGAAAAAGATAACGAACTTTCGCCCTTTTAGGAACAGGGCTAAAACTTGTATTCAGTTGGTAATCAGTAATAAACGGCTCTAATATCGGAGCAATCTTATTCATTTTAACCAAAGGCAGGAGCATTACCTTAGAACCCTCTTGATTTTTAGCAGACCCACCAGCACTTTCCACAAAAACAGTCCCAACACCCAACAACTGGCGAACTATATTTTCATTAATTCGAATGGCTTGAATTCGTTTTAACGGTATTGTTATCTGCCTTCTTTCCAGTAGCCCTTGAGAGATAACTAAATCATGTTCTGTTTTGGTAACAGTGAAATTGGCATATTTCAACATTGTCCCAATAAGTGCAATAATCCAAGCCAACAGCAAACCTAAAAATATCATGACAGCTATGATGATAATCGTATTGCTCACGATCCACGTTTCAATTCCACGAAAAATTTTCTCATAAGGAATCAATTCATCCATTTGTGAAAAGAATGCTAGCACTGCTGAAATGACAACACCTACTCCGCCTGATGTAAGGGACAAGACAATTAATTGCGAGGGAGTAATTTTGTAGACGGTCTGACTATCTGGTGCAGTTTCTAAATTATCAGATACAACACGCGAGGTTGACTGTTTAGCAGCTGCTACATATTCCTGAATAACTCTGGCTTCTTCTTTAGAAATTGCTGCTAGAACGGCCTCTGCCTCATCTGCACCGCTTCCGCCTGCTGTTTCAATTTGAAGCTTAACCAATCCAAACATACGCTGCAGTAATCCTTCAGAGATATCAAGGCTTTGAATCCTTTCAAAAGGAATATACCGTTTCTTTCTTATGAAAACCCCATATTCAATTCTAAGCTCCTCTTGCTCTAGTCGATAGGTATACCTCAGCCATGATAAAACACTCATAATAATAATCACAATCATTGCAATAGCCGCGGCCCCTAGCAGGAAAATCCATCCACCATTTCCTTTATTCCCAATAAAAAATAAAGCTATGAACGTAAATAGGAGATCCTTTATCCTCTTACCAATATTAATAACAATGAAGATCGGATGCAGTCGTTTTGGCTCAAACATCCTCATCCGCCACCCTTGCTAAGTTAGAAATAAAGGTTCGTAATTCTTCTGCTTCACTTTCTTCCAGAGCAGGAATTTCATGCGCTGTCGCTGCAGTATTAATAATCACAGAAGCTAAGTGATACTTGCGTAAAAGCGGACCCTGGACGGTATCTACATGCTGCACTCGAATCATCGGGATCAAAGTTCTCGTTTGAATCAAGATCCCCCGTTGGAGTTCAATCTCCTCTTCACGCACCTCATACCTCCACCGTTTCCACTTGAGTGAAGGCAATACAAAGACAAGTAAAAGTAATTCAAGTAAACCAATAATAATAAGAGCAATAGCAATCCAAATGGGCCAATTAAATATATGTATGATACTAATAGCTGTTGCCGCTACACTCCAGGTGACAATAACTGAAATCGCTCCAGAAATCTTCCAAACCTTTAGCGCTTCAGCGGAAATTCTCTTTTTAGGCTCTAAATTCAAATTCATCCCTCCTGTTCCCTATCACCTTTAGTATACATGGTAGTAATTCCTAATTCATCAGTAATTCCGATATTAAATTTTTGCAAATAAAAAAGAGCATGGACTTTTGCCCATGCTCCATTTTTATTATTTATTGAATGTTCTTGGTTTGCTTGATGAAGTCCGCTTTTCACCAGTTCTTGGCTTAACTGGACCTTTTTTGCGTCCGCGAGAAGAGTCATAGCTTCTATTATCGTCTCTTCTTCCTCTATTACGATCACGGTCACGGTCTTGTGGTCTTCTGTCTCTTCTTTGTGGAGATTGCTCTTCTGTTAGCTTGATTGGTGTGTTATCTGGCTCTTTAACTAACATTTTTAGAACAGCTGCAATAACGGTAGATGCATCGTTTTCTTCAAGAAGCTCTTGAGCCGCTGCTTTATAATATTGAAGATTATTCGAGTCTATTGTTGCAACAATTTTGTCGACAACTGCACGTTGTTGACCTTCTAATGCTTCATCAAGTGTTGGTGCTGTCATTCTTACCATCTTACTCTTTGTTGTTCTTTCTAAAACAGCAAGATAAGACTTTTCACGTGGGGTAAAGAATGTTAGTGCCATACCTGATTTACCAGCACGTCCTGTACGACCAATACGGTGTACATAGCTTTCTGGATCCTGTGGAATATCAAAATTGTACACATGGGTAACTCCAGAAATATCTAGACCCCTTGCTGCTACGTCTGTAGCTACAAGTACATCAATTGAACCTTCTTTAAACTTACGAAGGACAGACATACGTTTTGCTTGGCTTAGGTCACCATGAATTCCTTCTGCAGAATATCCTCTTAATGTTAATGCTTCAGATAATTCATCTACACGGCGTTTTGTCCGTCCAAAAATAATTGCCAATTCTGGTGATTGAATATCAAGAAGACGTGTTAACACATCAAATTTATTCTTTTCAATTACTTCAATATAACGTTGTTCAATTGCTGGAACAGTCATTTCTTTCGTCTTAACACGTACAATATGCGGGTCTTTCATGAACTTTTCAGCCATTCTTTGAATCGGCCCAGGCATTGTTGCAGAGAAAAGTAATGTTTGACGCTCAGATGGTGTTGAAGCAAGAATAGATTCAATATCTTCAATGAATCCCATGTTTAACATTTCATCTGCTTCATCTAGGATAACAGTATTAACCGTATCTAAACGCATTGTTTTTCTGTTGATATGGTCTAAAACCCGTCCTGGAGTACCAACAATGATATGCGGGTATTTTTTTAATGAACGGATTTGACGGCTAATATCCTGGCCGCCATAAATAGATAAAACGCGAACTCTTTTTCCAGAGCCAATTTTATAAAGCTCTTCCGATACTTGGATTGCAAGCTCACGTGTTGGCGCGATGATAATTCCTTGAATTGCATCTCTGCTCACGTCAATCTTTTCAACTAAAGGGATACCAAATGCAGCTGTTTTACCAGTTCCTGTTTGAGCTTGCCCGATCAAATCCTTATTTTCTAAGCCCATTGGAATTGTTTCTGCCTGGATTGGTGTAGCTTCCTCAAAACCCATTTTGAGAACAGCCTGTAAAGTGGCCTGACTTAGGCCTAAATCTTCAAACTTTGTCAATGTTTTCATTCTCCTTCATCTATGTGAAAATATTTTTATGCTGAATATTTTCGCCCGATACTCGTAAAAAATGCTTAAGTGCCGTGACTAGTGGCGAAAAGCGCAGGAGGGACTTGTGAGAGAAATCCATATGGGGATTTCTAAACAGGACTAAAAATACCAGTCCCTTGGCGCATCAGCTAGACACGCATCAAAATGCCGTTAATAGGTAACAACTATATTTTACCAAAAAAAGACATTCTCCAACAAGGAGTATGCCCCTTTATTCACCGTTCTTTAGACACGTTGCATATAAGCATAACACTGTTTCTTACATAAAGCAATAAAGGCGTGTCCAATCATGGTTAACCCGTCGTACCATCCATCAAAAAGTCAAACACTTGGGAAAACAGGGCATCCTTTTCCTCACAGTGACAAATATGATGATTTGAATCTTTTATATAGGTAAGGTGTTTGGTTGTTGCATTAATCGTTCGGTACAAGTACTCAGCACTTTTTGGCGGTACAATCCCATCACACTCTCCCTGCGCAATCAATGTTGGCGTTTCTATTTGTGGCAATAGAGGTTTGATATAAGAAACTAGTCTTCGAAATTGTATTGTTGCCGTAATCGGTGTTCCTTTTATTTTTCTTTTATAGCGTAAAAACAATTCATTATTGTTCAAATTTCCTTTGAACGTGTCAACAATCATTGATTTAATTTCACTGGCCATTTGTTTTGGATTCAGATAAAATGCTGCTGCACTAAGAAGAACCAACTTGTCCACAGGGTACATAGCCGCGAGCAGGCTAGCAATCATTCCTCCCATGGAAAATCCAATCACATAAACCTTCTCACAGGTACGAATCAGCTTTTTTAATTCTTCCTCTGCGTGTCCAATCCATTGTTGATAATGGACACCCTTTAAAGAAAGATTATCTCCATGACCTGGGAGTGTAGGAACACTAAATACCCAATCCGTATGCTTATTTAAATACTCTGCCAATGGCTCTACCTCATAAGGTGAGCCTGTAAAACCATGAATGCATAAGCAGCCAATCATATTTTCTCACCTGCTTTGGATAAGTATTTCTGCTTTTAGTTTGCCAAGAACCCTTTTTTGCATACGGATTTTTTTAATGTCCTTATCGATAATAATTTAATGGTAATTCCTTATTTCTTTTGTAATGCCTGAACAACTTCCTCTAATTTCATGCCCCTGGAAGCTTTAACAAGAACTAATGTTTTATCATTTACATGCTGTTTTAATTTCGCAATTAGCTCTGACTTTTCAGTAAAGGCAAAAACTCTTTTCTCCCCTAATGTTTTTCTGGCACCTTTAGCAATTTGTTGCCCTAAGGTTCCGCAGGTAAAGAGCAAATCTACTTTATCTGCATCTAGACCTTCACCTATTTGCAGATGATATTGCTCTTCCTGCGGACCAAGTTCCAGCATATCACCGAGAACCAGGATTCTCTTTTCATAGACCTTAAGGTTTGAAACCAATTCAATTGCCGCCATCATTGATGTAGGACTTGCATTATAGGCATCATTAATAATTTTTTCCCCGTTCTGCCCCTCAACAAGTTCCATTCTCATATTAGTTAGTTTAATACTAGCTAAACCCTCATTCATTTTTTCAAAGGGAATGGAAAAATACCTGGCAATCAGCATGGCCCCAAGTGAATTCAAAATATTATGAGTCCCTAGAACCGGAAGTTCAAAACTTTCATCCGAACCGTTAATTTTGAAACGGTTCCCTTGATCTAATTGAATAATATCGGTAGGGAATAAATCATTTGTATTGTTTCTACCAAACGTTTGAACTTTCACATTCCCTTTATGCTGAAGAATCCGTTCCATTAAGAGTGGCTCATCACCATTAAGTACAGCCAACCCGCCTTCTCCTAATCCTTGCAGAATTTCAAGCTTTGCCTCCGCAATCCCTTCTCTAGAACCTAGGTCAAGGAGATGTGATTCTCCAATATTTGTTATTACAACAGCATCCGGACGAGCAAGCTTTGTAAGAAATTCAATTTCTCCTCTTCCGCTCATTCCCATTTCTAAAACCGCTATTTCCGTATCCTCTTCTAGTGCTAGCACGGTCAAAGGTAGTCCAATCTGATTATTAAAATTCCCTTCGGTTTTTTGGACCTTGTACTTTATTGACAGCAAACCAGCAGTCATATCTTTTGTGGTTGTTTTACCATTACTCCCAGTAATCCCCACAACCTTTACGTCAAGTTCATTTCGGTACTTTCTGGCTAGTTCCTGCAATGCCCCAAGGCAGTCATCAACAATTAAAATCGGTAGATGTGTCGGTGGATTCGGAACATCACTCTGCCACAACGCTGCTGCCGCACCTTTTTGAATAGAATCCTCTACATATTTGTGGCCATCAGACTGTTCTCCTTTAAAGGGAATAAACAAATGACCAGGTGCAATTTTTCTTGAGTCAATGGAAACACCCATAATATTTGTTTCAGCAAAAGATGATATATCATTCTTTGCTGAAATCATTTCGGAGACCTGCTTTAATGTTCTTTTTATCATTCCTGTACCTCCCATGAACTAACTAAAAAAACAGACACGGCAGTTTACCGTGTCACCGTCTTTTTTAGAAAGTATATTTTATATTTTGTTTTTGGGTGTGTCTTTCTTTTGCTAGGTCAACTAGGCGCTCTATCAATTGCGGATATTCAACACCCGTATGCTTCCATAAAAGTGGGAACATGCTAAACGGTGTGAACCCCGGCATGGTATTTACTTCATTGATTAACGCCTTACCATCCTTAGTCAGGAAGAAATCGGCTCGAACAAGGCCTGAGCAATCGAGCGCTTTAAAGGCTTTTATAGCCATCTCTTTAATATTCTGATATTCCGCTTCCGTTACATCTGCTGGAATAATCATTGCTGTATCTCCATCTTCATATTTCGCTTTATAATCATAAAAGTCCTTCTTCGGAACAATTTCTCCAGGAACAGAGCATTCTGGTTCATCATTACCGAGAATTCCAACCTCAATTTCCCGTGCGACCACACCTTCTTCAATGATGACTTTACGGTCAAACTGGAAAGCCTCACTAAAGGCAGCCTCTAATTCAGATTGATTGGAACATTTACTAATACCCACGCTAGAGCCTAAATTAGCCGGCTTAACAAAACATGGAAAACCTAGTTCTTGTTCCACTTTTTTATAAATAGCTGCTTTCTCTTTTTCCCATTCACTTTTTATAAAGGCAAGGTAATTTACTTGCGCAAGTCCAGCTTGAGCAAATACATTTTTCATCATCACCTTATCCATACCCGCCGCTGAGGCGAGCACTCCATTACCAACATAAGGAAGGTTTAATAACTCTAGTAGCCCTTGAACTGTGCCATCCTCTCCATTCGGACCGTGCAATAACGGGAAGATGACATCCAACGGTTCATTTACTTGTTTGTCTGAGTGAAAAAGGGCCGGCGCTAAAGACAAGGGTGAAACCTGGTTATCTCCAGAAAAACTGAGCGCACTGACGTTTTCAACCGGGCCAGTTAGTTGTGGTCCTTTAACCCATCTGCCTTCTACATTTATGTAAATCGGATGTATTTCAAATTTTTCAAGATCGAGTGCCCCAATGACAGCAAGAGCCGTTTGTAACGATACTTTATGTTCGGCGGATTTACCTCCGTATAATAAA
>JAQSXG010000049.1 GCA_029256785.1 Neobacillus sp. | reverse complement strand
CCTTTCTTTCTCTAATCAATAAAAGTGCAAAGACAGGTGCACCGATCAATGCGGTAATAACGCCAATTGGTCATTCCTTCGGAGCAATAATTGTTCTCGAAACTAAATCAGCTAAAATGAGAAAACCTCCACCAATGAACATCGAAAGCGGTAGAACATAGCGATGATTCGGGCCGGTTACTAGACGGACAAGATGTGGAATAACGAGGCCAACAAAGCCAACCGATCCTGATACAGCTACTGCTGCTCCAGTTAATATAGAGGCACCTATTAAGATATAGATTTTCCCCTTTTTTACATCCACACCGATATGATCTGCCGCATCCTCACCAAGTGCTAGCGCATTTAATTCCCGAGAGTGATAGAACAAAATAATCGAACCAAGGACCATAAATGGTACAATCAGCTGAACATGGCTCCATCCCCTCATACCAACACTGCCATATAACCAGTAGATAATTTGTGACATCGAATCGCGATCACTTAATGAAATAATCAATGACACAACCGCTCCAATAAAGGCACTGACAATAATTCCCGCCAAGATAATGGTTTCAATCGCTAAGCTCCTGCTGCTTAATCGAACGAGACCAAATACAATAAGCAATGTTAAAAAACCACTTAAAATGGCAACGACCGGGAGCGTAAAGTTCCCAACACCAACAATGGTAACTTGAAAAAACAAAACGAAAACAGCACCTAAAGAAGCACCAGATGACACCCCAATGGTATACGGATCTGCTAAGGGGTTACGTAAAAGCCCTTGAAAAGCGGAACCTGCTAATGCAAGTGATGCCCCCACACAAAAAGCAAGAAGTACTCTTGGCAGACGGATATTCCAAATAATCATTTCTTCATTTCTCGCTATATCTTCAAGCCAGCCAATGCTCAAGGATTTGTCGAGGATGATATGTAATATAGTATAAACAGGGATTTGGACACTGCTTATGAATAACCCAAGGAGGGCTGTACTAAGTACAAACCCGCCACTGAGAATATACAGCCAGCCTATTTTATTGTTTAAAAACTTCAGGGTAGATAAGTTCCGCAAGTGTCTCGACTCCTTCAATTAAACGAGGACCTGGCCTTGTAACGGTATCGTTATCCACATCAAACACCTGTTCATTTTTGAGAGCGGGCACTTCCGCCCATCCTTCACGTGCTAATACTTGATCTTTTGGCTTTTCTACATAGTACCCATAAGTAGTAATGATCACATCAGGATTTAATTTGACAATCTCTTCCTCCGTCATTTTTACCCAACCCTCGTGCTCCTCTGCAGCGTTAGTAGCTTGAATTGATTCGAGCATTTCATGCATAAAAGTATTTTTTCCTGTCGTAAAAATATCCGGCGCAGGTGAAACCTCCACCCATACTTTCTTTTTATCAGAAATTGCTTCTGAGGCTTTATCTTTGATTGCACTAAAACGCTTCTTCATATCTGAAACGATTTCTTTTGCATTATTCTCACTACCAGTAGCTGTCCCAATCATTTCAATATTGCTATAAACGTCATCAAAAGATTCAGCACTTCCAACCACAATCACCTCAATGCCGGCATCTTCGAACTGCTTCAGTGTTTCTGGATGCGAATTGTAATGAAAATCCGTAACAAGGGCCATATCCGGAAGTAGCGTAAGAACAAGCTCCACATTAATATCCTGTGCCCCTACCTTTTGTTTTTCTAACGCTTCAGGCGGATAATTATCATAATCTGAAACACCAACAATCTGTTCACCTAATCCAAGTGCAAAGGCAATTTCTGTAGTACTCGCTTGAATAGAAACAATTGTTTCCGGTTTTTCCTCAATGGTCACCTCTCGGCCAGCATCATCTGTAATGGTAACTGGGAATGACCTTCCACTCTTCTCTTCTTGAGAAACCTTGTTTCCAGCATTCGTATCACTTTTAGTGGTCTTCTCAGGTGTACCACATCCTGCAATTATCACCATGCATACTAGAAAAACTAAACTTAATAAACCCCATTTTTTTAAAAAAGCCTTCATTACTATTTCCTCCTTCTATTTTTGAACACAAAAAAACGCTTTTCCTGTGGAAAGCGTCGAGTAAAGGCATTGTTTTCATACTTGTTTAGTAGATAGTATGTATAAACTTGCAATCTTTAATATAATAATAGAATACTACCATTAAGAGATTACCTGCACTTTAAACATTCCTTTCCTCGAGGAAGCTTAAACAACATAATAGGCAGGTCTCCTGACTTACGTATCAACGGTTGGTTACTCCTTCCCATGCAAAAAATACACAGTGGATTTTTCATAACCTTCCTACTCGCTTACAGTGGCGGGACCGTGTCGGATTTACACCAACTTCCCTCTTAGTCTTATTGTTCACTAGGAACAGTAAGAAACCTATTTGTTTACTATTCATTTTTTTGTTTTCTACTAGAGATTATTGCACACTCTTTTTTGTTTGTAAATGACTTAAACTATCAATAGTTTTATTAAAACCATTCAGGAACCATTTATCGCCATTAAGTTCTAGTTCAGATATACTTGCATTTTTCACAATTTGATTATATTCATTATTGTCAAAATAGCTAGTTAGAATAACCTGAATCACATCACCGTGTGTAACAAGTATGATATTTTTGTTGAAATGGTTATCTCTTATATTTCTAAATCCTGCCAACACTCGTCTTTTAAAAAGAATCGATTGTTCACCGACATCAGCATAGAATGTCTGATTTATTAAAGGGGAGCCAACCGCTTCTCCATAATGTTTCTCCACAAACGAATCCACCACTTGGATGGTTAGATCCATCGTATTTGCTAGAATGCTAGCAGTATTCTTTGCACGGCGCAACGGACTTGTTAGGATAAGGTCCCATTTCTCGTTTGAAAGATAGTTTGCACAGGCAACAGCTTGGTTCCTTCCATTGTCATTTAGATCCGTATTTGTAAGACCTTGAATGATACCATTGGCATTCCAATCTGTTTCACCATGCCTGATTAAACAAATTTTCATCATCAGACATCATACTCCTTTGATAGCATGAGATAAAAGGTAGGTACCTTTCTTTTTGTGAAAGGTACCCCCGTTAAACACTATTCTATACTTCCAAACCCGCTACCCCAAAGCCTCCGGGTCCAGCATGGGTTGAAATCATTGCACCCGCTTGAATCCATTTTATATTCTTAAAGCCTGCTTCCCTAGCGATACCTTCCATCCGTTGCTTGACGTGTTCATCAAGTCCGATTGAGTAGATTAGGTAAAGCTGTTCTCTATCAATATCATATTGCTCTAAGTAATCCTGCATCAATTTTTCTGTTACGACATCTATTTTACCGCGGTATTTTTTGGTTGAAACAAGCTTTCCATCGATCAGTTCGATTCGTGGCTTTATTTTTAACAAAGCGCCACCGAGATACGCCAGATTACTAACACGCCCACCTGCTCTTAAAAAGTCCAAGCTTCCTGGAACAAATGCAAATCTTGTTTTTTGAACCTTCGCTTCGATCAACTGCACTAAGCGAGCAGGTTCTATCGTTGGTTCATTCTCTAACAGTGTAACGGCATACATCACGATAGCCAGTAATCCACCTGTCACATTCAAGGCATCGATTAGAAAAATATCATCCAATTCTTCTGTGGCAATAATGGCATTTTGGAAGGAAGAAGAGGCCTTTGATGTATACCCAATATGTATTATAATGCAATCAGGATAATCACTCTTTATCTTTGTAAACAATTCATAGTATTCATGGGAATTTGTTGATGTGGTCGAGGGTATTTTTTTTGTCCGCTCATAATAATCATAGATATCCGTTACAGGCAAAGAACCATCTAAATAATCCTTCCCATCCATGATCACGTGCATCGGGACCACTTTCACATGGTGTTTATTAGCTAATTCCTCCGGTAAATCGGCACCGCTCTCAGTCGTTAAAATAATTCTTCTCATAAATCTCCTCCACATCCATATATAAAACTTTTATTTTCATTATTTATTGAGTTCTCCTCTACTATACATGAAATTGACTAATAATACTGTGTGATTTCTCCTTCAACTGAACTGATGTAATAAAAAAAGCTTACTCTCAATGGAGTAAGCTTAAGCTCCGGAATAAACACTTTCACATGTATTAGCGATTGGTTCATAGTAGCAGTGCTGTTTAAATTGACCAGATTGAGGCTGGTTGTACCAAGTAGGTGGACATGGTCCATATGGATTAAAATACCAAAGCGAAAATTTTGACGGATGCTCTCTCCAATAATCCAAATTCTGTTGAGCTAATCTTTTTTCAGCACTTCTTGCTCTTTGATAAAAAACATTCCCTTTTTGAACAGCTTCAAAAGAAAAGTTTCCCCCTTGCACCTGAAAAATCACATCATTGACATTTCTTACATCTTTAAAGTCTAAACAATCGGCCTTTACACGATTAACGATGACATTTCCCACCATTAACATTCCTTGTTTTCCTTCACCTTCCGCTTCTGCCCTCATCATCCTTGCCATTAAATCAACGTCTGAACTTCGATAATTAACTCTTGGCATTTTCTCACCCCAAAAATATCATATGAAAAAAGACCTCGTCTCATGTCATTTTTTATAAATGGATGCGATGTAAAAAAATATGAAAAAAAATGACTAACAAATAAGTGTATTTGTTAGTCAGTAAAGGTAATATGCTATTTTTTTGGAATTTCACAGCCGTTTTCATCACAGACCGTACCATCTTCACTATTCAAAATGGTGACTTCATCCTCTGAAATGATTTTTTTTAATGCCTGAACAAATGTTTCCGTTGGCTGAGCACCAGTTAAGGCGTACTTTTTATTTATTAAGAAGAACGGGACACCCGTAATCCGGTACTGTTTGGCTGTTTGTTCATCAGCACGAACAGCATCAGCCATCTCATCGCTTGCAAGCATTTTTTCTACTGCCTCACGATTCAAACCTACCTCCACAGCAAGTTCTGTTAAAGTTTGATGATCGCCAATGTGTTTAGATTCAGTAAAATGAGCTCGGAGTATCCGTTCGGTCATTTCCTTCATTAAACCTTGTGTGTTTGCAAACATCGTCAAACGGTGAGCATCAAAGGTATTCGTTAAGACCATTGTATCCATTTGAAAGTCTAATCCAACATCCTTTGCCATTTGCACCATGTTTGCTGTATTTGCTTTCGCTTGAGCAACACTCATACCATATTTCTTAGCTAAACTTTCGTAGATATTTTCTTTAATATCACGATTTGCATTCGGGTCCAATTCGTAGCATCTATATGTTACTTCTATAGGATGGTTAATCTGATTAATGGCGTCTTCCAGACGCCTTTTGCCAATATAGCAAAATGGTCAAGCAAAGTCAGTCCACATTTCAATATGCATAGATTTTCCCTCCAAATTCGATTTTCTAGTATAGTATAGGGGATATATTAGTAATTTACACATAATTTGCTTTCGTAGGATTTAATCCATTATGTTCTTTCTTACTGCTCCCACAAGATACCCTACGATTAATCCAACAAGTGCGGGGATAATCCAACCAATTCCTTCATTATAAAATGGAAGAATGTCAAAAATTCCACGCCACTTTTCATCTAGAAATACGTTGTTAATGGTATCTAAGATACTAAATAGAGCTACAAAGCTAATAACTGAGATATAAATACTTCGATTACTTTTAATCATATCATCCATTAGCCCCAAGAAGATAAGAACAATGGCAATCGGATAAATCATTCCAAGGATCGGAACTGAAATGTTCAGGATTTGCGTTAACCCTAAATTTGCTATAGTTGTACTAAGAATGGCTAGAATGATAACCCACATTTTATAGCTGACCCTAGGGATAGCAGTGTTGAAAAATTGACTGCAAGAAGTAATTAAACCAATCGACACACAGAAACATGCAAGAGTAAAAACAATCCCTAATAGAAGGCTCCCGCTCGTTCCAAAAAGAGCATTCATGACGTTGGACAAAATGACCGCACCGTTTGCTGCCTCACCTAAGGATGCACTCGCTGCACCTAAATAGCCTAAAATCATATAAATCACACTTAGTAACAATCCGGCACCTAGACTTGCGTACATCATGTAAAGCGATCTTTTTTTGCTATCAACGACCCCTTGGGATGTCAATGTGTTCGCAATAACAATACCAAATGCCAGGGCTGCCAATGCATCCATTGTTAAGTAACCATCCAAAAACCCTTGAAATGCTGGGTTGGCTACATAGTTCCCCTTCGGTAATTCAATTGAACCAATGGGATCGATTAAGCTTTTTACAAAAATAATCGCAATAAGTGCTAATAAGATAGGAGTTAGTAATTTTCCGAAAAGATTAATTAGCTTAGATGGATACATACACAACCATGCCACGAATCCAAAAAAGACAAGACTATATACCAACATCGAAATAGGATTCTCAACCAAACTTGCCGGTAAGAATGGTGCCACGCCCATTTCAAACGCAAGACTTCCTGCACGTGGAATAGCCAATCCGGGACCGATTGCAATATAAATAAAAAATGGGAAAATGAATGCAAACATGGGATGAACCCTTACATTAAGCTGGTGAAAACTCCCTGCTTTAGCAATCGCGATGACACCCAAAATAGGCAAACCAACCGCAGATACAATAAACCCAGCAAGAGCGATCCAAAGATGTTCACCCGCTAATTGGCCCAGGCTAGGTGGAAATATAAGGTTCCCTGCCCCGAAAAACATAGAAAATAACATAAAACTAATAAAAATAACGTGTTTTGTAGAAAAAGTCATTTGGCTCTCCTTAGAATGTAAAAATATTATTTTATTATAACATTCTTTCGGTTGTTTTATTGACTTATTGTAAGAAGATGAAAATGTATTAAAAATTACCAAAATATTCACATGCGTTCAAAAATTCCCTCTCAAAATAGCCATATAATTATAGTGAAAGGCTGCACAATCTTTTTCAGGGAGGAATGAACATGCAATTTGAACATGTATTTACCCCGATCAAAATACGCGGGATGGAACTAACCAACAGAGTAGTTTTTCCAGCAATGGCTACAAATTTGATTTCTGATGGCGGTTTTGTTACTGATCAATTGACTCATTATCATGTCGTTAGGGCTCTCGGTGGGAATGGACTAAATATTACCGAGGCGGCTTCTGTCCATACCCCTTCCGCTCCAAGAAATTTTATGGCAATTCATGATGACAAATTTCTGCCAGGGTTAAAAAGATTCAACAAAGCCATCCATGAGGTTGGCGGAAAGACGTGCGTCCAATTATGGCAAGGCGGCATTGTTGCGGCAGGTGCAGATCCGAACGCGCTATGTATCATGCCAAGTGAAACACAATTTGGAGAAACAGTCATACCAGGTGCAACAGTCGAAACGATACAGGAAGTCGTTCAGGCATTTGGTGAAGCGGCAAAACGTGCGGTGGAGGCTGGCTTTGATTGTGTTGAATTCCATGCAGCACACGGCTATTCCCCACACTCCTTCCTAAGTGCAGCGATGAATAAAAGAACGGACGAATATGGCGGCAGTTTGGAAAATCGTGCAAGATATTCACTTGAGTGTATCGAGGCGATTCGCCGGAATATACCGGAAGAAATTCCGATTCTGATGCGTATTGTTGCACATGATGATTATGTTGAAAACGGACTATCCATTGAAGATATTATTGAATTTTGTAAAATGGCTAAAATCGCAGGTGTTGATGCGTTGGACGTATCACGCGGCAATTCCTGGAGTGCTGCGGTAAAATTTGAAGTTCCCCCTATCGATCTACCAAAGGGTTTTAATGTTGATAATGCAGCAAGGATTAAGAAAGAAACAGGTATGATCACCATTGCGGTGGGAAGAATCAACGATCCAATGCTAGCAGAAGAGATTATTTCTAATGAGAAAGCCGATATGGTGGTCGTTGGCCGAGCCCAATTGGCGGATCCTGAATTTTGTAATAAAGCACGTGCTGGTACGGTTGAGAGTATCATTTCTTGTGTGGGCTGCAACCAAGGCTGTGTTGACCGTTATACACTTCCAAATGAGTATCCTCACCTTTCTTGTATGCGAAACCCTGCACTAGGACGAGAGCAAGAATTTACATTAATAAAAACCGAGCACCCTAAAAAAGTTCTCATAGCAGGAGGTGGCTTGGCTGGGATTGAAGCTTCCATCCAATTAAAGGAACGAGGACATCAACCGATTCTCTGTGAAAAATCAGAGCAACTCGGAGGTCAATTTCTCTTAGCTGGAGCTGCACCAAGGAAAAGTGAAATGCGTGAGGCGGCAATTTCTAGGGGCATTCAGGCCATGCAAGCTGGAGTAGAGGTTCGCTTATCGACTCCAGTGACCCCTTCTCTTCTTGAAGAGCTTCAACCGGAAGCGGTTATCGTTGCAACTGGTGCTAAACCGTCAACATTAACTATCCCTGGAGCTACCCTCCCACATGTTAAGAACTCTTTTGAGGTGTTAGCTGGAAAGACCAACCTCGTTGGAAAAGTAGTTGTAATTGGTGGCGGCCTTGTTGGCTTAGAAGTAGCCGAATACCTTGCTCAAAGGAACATGCAGGTTACCGTCCTTGAGGTGTTAGATGAAGTGGGTAGAGAATTAGGGGCATTTAGAAAAATTTGCGTATTAGAAAGTCTTTATCAGTCCAAAATTCCGACCATTACGAATACACAATGCATAGAAATTAAAGAAGGACTAATTACAGTCGCCAAGGATGGCGAGCTACAAGATATCGCCTGTGATTATGTTGTCACTGCAATTGGGTCGAAGCCTAGAGACCATGAGGAAATCAAAAACTATTGCATGAATAACGAAATACCTCTTTACATTATCGGAGATGCAGTAAAAGCACGTAGAGCTATCGACGCGATTGAAGAAGCTGTTGAAGTGGCAAGAAACATTTAATAGAAGCAATCAAAAACGCCAGACCATTAAAGGTCCGGCGTTTTTAATTGTTCTATTTTGATACCTTAGGTGAGGTGATTTCCTCGATCATGAAAGCAGCAAAGGTTGTGCAATAATGAGAAACTGCATCAACTACTACATTCGAAGCATATTCCATATAGGTCCTCATCTGTTCTTTGTTATCAGGGTGAAGAAATGTGCCGATAAAATCAATCATTAAATCATTCACTAGCTTACTATTAAAATAGACCATTTCCGCATGTCCAACCTGTTCTTCAATAGTTGAGCCTTTATAAACAAAATCCTTAAATCGCGGCATATTCTCAGCTAAGAAATTAGATTCCTTGACTTGTCTGGGAACATCCACCATAAGCTTATGAAAACTTTCCTGCGTAGCAAATTTTTCTTCTTCGATACATTGCTGTAAAAAAGCACTTGCACGATTTGTATTTTCATAAAGAAAGGTCACATTTCTTAGCAGCGACTCCAAATAACCTTCAGGTGAACCCACGCTTTGTCTGAGTTGAAGTAGTATTTTACTAAACCCTTTTTGAAGTTCATCTTTTTGCCAGTGTGGCTGACTCATCACTGCACGTAAAACACCTGCAGTTTGTTTTGAAAGCAATTCTTTAGACAATATTTCCCTCTCCCAATAGCTTATTTATATCTTAAGAATACCACATTTTCCTTATTCAATGAACCTAACAACGTCATGACCACAATTTTCACCTTTACCCTTGAGGACAATTTCAGGAGGTGATTCTATCTCTAATATGAGCATGTTTCTCCTAACGCGGTAAAGCTTTAGCCTACTGGGGGTCTGAGCTCAAGATGGGTTCTACTGCTCTTTTCTTTAGCCAGGTTTTTGATATCCAGCGTTTTAATGCGAAGATTCCACGTACCCATTCGTCTAGTCCTTGGGCTAACCATATTCCAAGTAATCCTAGACCAAGTATAACTCCGAAGTAGTAGCTAAATACGACGGCAACTCCCCACATACAGATAATTCCAATGATAACGGGAAAGCGAACATCACCTACTGATTTTAACGAACCCATAAGGACGATATTCATCGCACGACCTGGTTCAATGAAAACAATAGCCCATAAAACTGGAAGACCGATAGCGATAATCTCAGGATCGTTTGTAAATACCGCTAATACCGGCTCACCCGTTAAGGCAACAGCGAGCGAAACAGCCAACGAAACAATCATCGATATTTTTAATGTCTTCATCCCCCGTTGGAGTGCTCGGTCATATTGCTGCGCACCTACATAGCGAGCAATTAAAAGTTGAGTCCCTTGGGCAATGGCAACCGTAAATAGGAAACAAACCATTGAAATGTTGAGAATATATACTCGAGCTGCTAAAGCTCCGTCGCCGATAACGGCAACAAAGCCCGTCATAACTACTTGTGAAAACTGATAGGAAAGATTTTCTCCAGCCGATGGTACTCCGATATTTAGAATATCTTTAACATCTGTTTTATCAATAACAAATAAATCCTTTATAGAAAACTTTAAATCTAGTACTTTATATACATAATAAAAGAGAGCTAGAATTAGAAAGATCCTGGCAACAATAATCGAATAGGAAACCCCTGCGACGCCAGTTATTGGAAGGCCGAACCATCCTTTAATGGCAATGAAATAACCGGTAAGACTGATGATATTCATGAAAACTGTCACTACCATGGTTTCCTTTGTGTGTCCATAGCTTCGCAAAATGGCACTAAGAGCTAATGAGATAGCTTCAAGTATCAACGAGAAACCCGTAATTGTAAGGAACGTGTGAGCATGTTCATACACTTCTCCGCTAAGCCCATAAAATTTTAAAAACACTCCACCAAACAAAACCACAATGATGGTCATAAAGATTCCAACCCAGAAATTCACTCCAAAGGCGGATCTAGTAAGCCTTCTTGCCCGGTCTAACCGATTGGCTCCTAAATTTTGCCCGATCAGAATCGTTGTTCCGATTACGGTAACGTTAAAGATTAAGATAAATATATTGATTATTTGATTGGCTACCCCAACCCCTGCAACCGCGTTATCTGCATATCCACTCAATATTAATGTAGCGAATATCCCCAAACTCATATGAAGCGTTATTTCAATGAAAAGCGGCCACGTAATGCTAAACAGTGATTGGTCCTGGTATTTGTTATTTTCTAAACTCAATTTTTCGCCTTCTTTACCCTTTACTAAAAACATGTAAAACCTATTTTACCCATATTTCAGCCAAAATGGAATATGAGATTATTAACAGTTTAATATTTTTTTTTGGGGTCAGTCCCCCACTCATTCAAAGCTTTAGTTTGCCGGGGGACTGACCCCTTGTTACAATTACAATAAGTAATAAACTGAACATGTCTTCTAATTTGTTAGGAAGTGAGTATCTTTATGCCTGAAATTTATTTGGATAATTGTGCAACGACTAAACCCTATCCGGGTGTAACGAAAAAAGTAGTTAAAATGCTTACAGAAGTTTATGGAAATCCTTCTTCATTATACCGTCTTGGCAAGGAAAGTAAGTTAGAGCTTGATCAAGCTCGGCAAATAATTGCTGATTCGCTTGAAGCAGAGGAAGATGAAATCTATTTCACTTCAGGTGGTACTGAGTCTGACAATCTTGCCATAAAAGGTGCATGCTTAGCTAATTCCAAATATGGAAATCATATCGTGACCACAGTTGCAGAACACGCTGCAGTCACAAAAACAATTAGGGACTTAAAGAAACAAGGATGGTCCGTGACCTATATTTCCGCCCCTAATGGCGTACTAGACTTGGAGGAATTAGAACGAGTAATCACGGATAAAACGGTCCTTGTTAGTGCGATGCTGGTGAACAATGAAATCGGTTGTATCTTTCCGATAGATAAGATTAAACAAATTATTAGAAATAAACAGTCCCCCGCCCTTCTACATTGTGATGCGGTACAGGGCTACGGAAAACTCCCTTTCACTGCAGCGAGTATTGGAGCTGATTTAATTAGTATCAGTGCCCATAAAATCCATGGTCCCAAGGGGGTTGGTGCACTATACGTGAAAAAAGGTACGAGTTTGTTTTCAAGTATTCTTGGTGGCGGACAGGAAAATGGTTTGCGTTCAGGTACAGAAAATACGGCATTTATTAGTGCTTTTGGTGAAGCAGTCCGAATTAAGTTTTCTACCTTCCATGTCGATATCTCATATTTGAAAGAACTTCGGGATTATTGTATAGACGGGATAATCAATCATCTTCCCAAAGCCGTAATAAATTCCAACAAACAAGGTGCACCACATATTGTGAATTTCTCCCTACCCGGGCTTGAAAATAAAAAAGTCGTAGAATTCCTTGATTTAAAGGATATCTTTATATCCAGCGCAGCAGCCTGTAAGTCTAAAACTCCACATTCACGTGGTCCTTCCGTGCTTGAATCACTTGGGGTTCCCCGTTCTCTAGCAGACAGTGCACTAAGGGTCAGTTTCTCCTGCTATAATTCAAAAAGTGATATTGATGCCCTTTTACATACACTTGTAGAGTACTGTAATACTCATAACGTCGAGCTAATAAATAAAAGGTAGCATTCTCAGTGAATGCTACCTTTTAGAGGGTCAGGCCCCGATGGATTAAAGCTTTCATTTGATGGGGGACTGATCCCTGAAAAACCAGACACAAAATAATCGTGTCAAATAAAAAGATAAACATATAGTAACCCAAGTAATATACCATTCCCAGTGAATGTATTTGATTAGGACGGTGTATTTTTCGATAAGTACCTCAACTACTGTTATCACTGTAACAACTCCACAGTAATATCTAATTTGAACGAGTGCACTTCGACTATTAGGATACCAAACATTGAAAGCAGCGCACAATACTGGAAATGCAAAATATTCAAACGTGAAACTCGTCCGATTAACCGAAGCAAAAAAGCGTATCGGATATTCAAGCAGTCCTAGTTCTACAACAACTAACCCAAAGAGAAAAGTAATAACCTGTTTGAACAAGAATGCTACAATGGCAAGTCGGATTCTATCTTTCGGTATGAACAAAAGAATGACCGTTGCCAGTACATACACCAAAATTAAAATCCACCATTCAATTCTCATTCGTCTTCCACCGTTCCGCTTGAAACAAGTCCTTGTCCTTAAAGAACCAATTACAGCAAACCTGACTCACAAAAAAGAGAAACCCAATGTATATCCACATTCCATACAAAGGCAGCTTTTCATGGCTTATCAATTCCGTATTTCTCTCGATAACTAGATCAAACAGGGTGCTAGCAGATATCCAAATAAAAAGGTAAGTAACTCTGGACCATAAACGGCCATTCGCTTTCTTTCGGACGTAATATATTGAGAAAAGTACCGGATAAAAAAAGTAATCGATGGTAAGGGGAAGATCTGTTGCTTTTGGCATCTCCCTTACAGGGGCGCTTAACATATCATATTTAAAGGCCGGCATATCACAAAGCCAGATGATTGCTTGAAACATTAAATAAGCTAAGAATCCCTTTCGCCTATCTTTGCGGGGAATAAACAGAAAAAAAGCAACAACACCGAACAGCCACATTGCGATTAGGATCACGTGTTCTATCCGCATGATTCAGAACACCCCCCGAAAAAGAATATTATTATACTTGCCAATTTCTCCTATTATATTCGGTTATGCCCGTTAGCAATAAAATCTGCCCACTACTCTCTGCTTATCAACATCATCTCCACATCCTTCTAAGACATTTCAATATGGAAATCCTCCAGCGAGACTTTTTCTAAGAAAGTTGTTTACAATGGAGATAGATTAAAAAGGAGGAATACGATGCGTGAAGTAATTGTTTATTCTCAAGAAGGATGTCGTCCTTGCACAGAAGTGAAACTTTGGTTGAAGGAAAACGGTATTGATTTTGAAGAAAGAAATATCAGAGAAAATCCTACCTACCTCAATGAAATTGTTGACCTAGGTGCCTCTGCAACACCAGCAACCGTAATTAATGATGATAATGGTAAAGAAGTTATACTGGGCTTTGATCTGGATCGTTTTGAAGAAGTTCTTGGTAATTAACTGTTAATAACAAATAGAGTCAGACACTATCTAATGCTTTAGATGGTTTCTGACTCTTTTTCTCTTTTTAAAATGGATAACTATTGTTGTTAGGTAAAATAATCCATCTTTGGTGTTACCCTCCTAATGCTCCTCTCCTTTCTTTCGTGTTATATTAATAGCGTAGTCGATGAGAAACAACATGAAATGGTGAGTAATCGCGGCTCATGTTTACATGAGTTGAGGAAAGTCCAGGCTCGCCCGGTGCTGAGATGCCCGGAGTGTTCGTGTCATCTGCAAAGGTGGGCAGCAGATTTCCAATTTGCTGACGGCGGTGAAATCAGGCTAAGTCCTTAACGGATATGCTCAAGAGTAACCTGAAAGTGCCACAGAGACGAGTTCTTCTGGAAACAGGAGAAATGGAACGGGTAAACCCCACGAGCGAGCAACCCAAACTATGGTAGGGGCATCATCCTGCGGGAATCAAGAACCAATGGATGGATCGGTCTTCTTGACTGATAGTCATATGATTACACCTGTTGTGCGAGATTGGCATCGCTGGAGCACGCAGGAACAGAACCTGGCTTATAGCCATTTCATGCGCCGTATTCATTAACTTAGGAAAGTGTCTCACCGAATGTATCTATTCTAAAATTAACATAAGTAACAGTCTAGCCTATACATACC
>JAQSXG010000606.1 GCA_029256785.1 Neobacillus sp. | reverse complement strand
GACCTTTGGTAATAATCACTGCATTAACTTTATGGGCAGGTTTGCACATTTTCATGCGCCATGGTGCGAATTTCAATTATCATGGGAGTCTCTGTTAAACTTATCTGTTGATTTCCGTTCCAGGCGCTATGCTTTCCGCGGGCCTTCCACTCCAATCAACAGAGTTATTAAACAACAATTACCCTTAACTGAGCCATTTTTTTATTAAACGTTCATTAAATTTACTTATTGTTTTCTATCGAGTGGAATTTGAGCATTTATAATATAGATATATTGTTTATTAACATTAAGGAGTTTTACACATGACAATTTTAACGATAGTTTCACTAGCCATTATCAGCTTATTAACAAGCTATATTCTTTTTCTCTTACACAAAGGTAAAAAAATGTTAAACCCTTTTTCAGGTACGATAATAAGTATGGTCGTTTCAATAATGGTTGGACTCCTATCCGGTTATCTAATTGGCGTCCATACAGGTGAATTTTTTCTCCCTGTTGGTATCGGCATGCTGGTTGGATTGATTATTGGTTTCTTAATAGGTCAACCAATTGGAATGACCGCGATACTAGGAGGTTCCGTCTCTGGACTATTAAGTGGTATTGTGGGTGCATTCTTTGGTGCTATCATTCAGTTTGAAAATCCAGCAATCATGCTAGCTATATTATTAGGCTTGTTCGTTATTATTCTTGGCCTAGTCATTTTGTTTATTTTTTCCGAAACAAAAGAGAAGTTTTCTCTGAATCTTGAGAGGATTTCCCCTTTAAACATTTTTTCAGGCGGATTGATTCTCATCGCGCTGTTCTTGTTTTTGTACAGCAGTGATTTTGTGAAAGTTCCTGGTATTGAAGAAGCAGCAAATCCTGAGACAGCTGCTGAAACTAATAGTGCTAGCATTACCGAACTGGACATTACAAAGGAAGCTGCTCCAAAAATCAAGATGATGGTTACGCCAACAGGATATAGTCCAAATCTTATTCGTGTCAAAAAAGGTGTACCAGTGGAACTTGAAATTACCAATCCAGGCGATAATAGCTGTTTCTCCATCTTTATGATGCCTGACTTGGGACTAAACAACGTGAATCTAAAAGCAGGAACAACTAAGCTAGCATTTACACCAGATAAGTCAGGACAATATACCTTCCATTGCGGAATGAATATGTTCAAAGGCACAATAATCGTAGAGAAATTATAAAAGGAAGCATGCTGAAAACTCAGCATGCTTCCTTTATGTTTTACATATGAATTGAATCATCCATTACATTATCCTTATTTTTTCTAAACGGCCACCAGTTTGCTTCACCAAATGTTTTTACCATAACAGGTACAAACAACGGAAGAATAACTAGAGCATATAGCGATAAACCAATTAATAGTATAGTAGCAATTTGCAGTAGTGATAGAACCCCGGATGGCATCATTGCTGCGAATGTCCCACCTAAAATGATAGCTGCTGAGATAATAACTGTCCCCATTTTCTTCATTGAAATGAGTATCGCTTGTTCAACCGGCATATGACGGAATTCGTTAAATCGATCCATTAAGAATATACTGTAGTCAATTCCGAGTGCAACTAAAATGACAAATGCAAAGAACGGAACTGCCCAGCTAATACCTGAATATCCTAATATATTTACAAAAATTACCTCTGCAATAGCCATCGATGTAAAATAGGTTAAAACTAATGAACCAATCAGGTAAAGCGGCATGATGATTGAACGGAATAGAATGATTAGTATAATACTAATTCCAATAAGCATTAGCACAACTGTCCGCGAATAATCTGCTTCTGAAATGGTATCAAGGTCCTTATGCATACTTGATACACCACCAACTGCGACATCCGCATTTTCAAGCTTTGTATCCTTCACAACCCGTTCAACTGTCTCTGTAATTTCGGGAACACTGTCAAGTACCTCTTTGGAATATGGATTTTGGTCAAATACCACATCAATCGTCATTACTTTACGATCTTTTGACATGTATGCATCCAAAGATTGTTCGAAATCCTTACTGTCTAACACATCCTGCGGAATATAAAAACCATTTTGCTCCATTTTTGCCACACCAGCTAGATAGTCTTGTGCAGAGTCGATACCTTTAGAAACTTCCTCTAACCCATTGGCACTTTGTGTTAAACCATCTGTAAGCTGAGAAATCTGGCCACCCATGTCTTGAAATCCTGTAAGAATCTGCTGTTGGCCGTCATTTAATCCGGTCAATCCTCCAGATATTTGTGGTAGGCCATCAACGATTTTCCCCTGACTATTTTCCATTTCGTACAGACCTTTTTCGAGGTCAGTTAACCCTATAATCAGGGCTTCCATTCCTTTAACAAGTTCTTCTTGACCTGCTGTGGCCGGAGCAAAGTTTGAATTAGCATAATGAATGCCTTCAATAATTCCTGTTACTCCCTCATAACCGTTTAACATTCCAGCTATGGTAGCTGCTTTTTTTTGTGAATCTTGAAAATGATCTTTAATAGCTTTATAGTTATCATTTTCGCCGATATCACTATAGTCACTTTCAAGCTTGGCAAAATATTGATTTGTTTCAGAAAAAGAGCGAATCATAGAATCTAGATCTACTGCTAAAGCATCAAGCCCCGCACCTGCTTTTTGATAGCCGGCAAGCAGCTCTTTGCTACCTTCTAGAACCTCTGCTGATTTCGACTTAATAACTTCCAGTTTTTCTCTAACCTGGGTAGTTCCAATTGAACCTTGTTCTAAACCATTTTCAATTAAAGCAAGATTTTCTTGGATCAATCCCATGTTGGAATGCAGTTGGTTTGTTCCGGAGATCAGCTGACTAATGCCATCCGTAGCCTCTTCCATTTTTGGCTGGTTAGCTGAAAGCTGTGTCCCCGCCTCAGCAAGACCGTCACTGATTTGTTTAATCCCATCATTTCCTTGACCAAGTCCATCCTCTAACGTACCGACTTGATTGGAAATATATAGTTCATCAATGGCTTCACCTGTTGGACGAGTGACTGAACGAACGGTATGAACCCCATTAATTTTTTCTAACTCTTGACTAATTTTTTCTGTAATTGCAATATACTCAGAGGTATTCATTTGATCATCATTTTTAATAACAATGGTTGTCGGCATTGATTCACCAGGAGCAAACGCTTCTGAGATAATATCAAAAC
>JAQSXG010000605.1 GCA_029256785.1 Neobacillus sp. | reverse complement strand
ATTGATTGTACCGCTGCTCTGAGTGGGCAAGGTTGCGTCATACCCTATTGCTGAAAGCAAGAATCCGCTCATTGCACTTGAAACCGCAGCGAAGAGCTTTGTTGCGAAGGTCTGAACTGAAAAAACGATTCCTTCGGTACGGTTGCCTGTTTTGAATTCGCCATATTCTACGCAGTCAGCAGCAAACAAGAATGCCATTGTCATAGAACCGCCCCATGCAAGGCCCCGGAGTACTGCAAAAACAGAAAACACAATGAGATTGCCGTACCCGATAAAATAGCTTACAATGCCCAAACCAATATTTATTATGATACCGGCTGAATAAATATGAAATTTATCAAACTTCTTGGTGAGAGCCGGCAATATGGCTGAAAATATAAGCATTGGGAAGACTCCAAGCATCATGACCAAAGGAATAAACTGTTCTCCACCGAGGTTATACTTGGCGAAATAATTACCGAAACCCATACCTACATTGGTAAGTCCTGAAACAATATTGGCGGCATAGAAAATGAGAAGATATTTGTTCGACGTCAAGCCCGAAAAGATTTCCTTGATTGATATGCTTTTTTCGCTCGGTGCAGCAAAACGCTCTTTAGCAAAGCGGTTTACCGGCAGCATTAGAAGGAATCCAAGAATTGAAAGTATGATGATTGCCTTTGTCCAGCCTATTGCCATTATAATGGGCATTGAAGCAATCGATAATACAAGCATGGCCACCATTGCGGCAACACGTCCGATGGATATGATTTTCGTTCGTTCCTGAATATTGTTTGTCATAGTAGTTGCAAGCGCGAAGATAGGCACATCGCACATGGTATACATGATATCCCAAAGAATATATGTAACGAAGGCATAGCCGATTTTAACCCCCGCAGGCCATTTATCAGACATTGAGAATATAGCTATGGTGGCCAGAGGAATCAAAAAGGTTGAAATCTTTATCCACGGCTTGAATTTACCCTTTTTCAGATGAACCTTATCAACAATGATTCCAAAGAGAGGATCATTGACAGCATCCCATATTTTTGCGATTAAAAAGATAATTCCGACAACAGCAGGAGAAATAAAAACATAGTCAGTAAGAAAGAGCATCAAGTATTGAAGTATAAAAAGATAAAAGATGTTCTGGCCCATAAAATACGAGCCGTAGCTGATCCGTTCCAGTCTGGTGGTGCAATTTCCGATCTCCCTTATTCTTTCTGGTCTTGCCATAGCTTAGCCTCCCAAACCCAAAATATAGACTTTTTCCTATAAAAAAAGTCTATCAAGATAAGGGGAAGGCTACATTCCTAATCAAGCTGATTTTGAGGGTGTTTTTTGCTCTATTGATTAAGAAGAATAAAAAAAGAGCAAAACCTTATAGCAAGATTTGCCCTATACCAAAGCTATTATCGTCATTCTTTATTAAACCTTCAGTATTGCTTTTCAAGTATCATCATACAAATACCATGCTGCGGGATTTGCATTGTACCTGAAAAATCATCCTCAATGTTATGGCTAAAGATTTGAAGGGTTGGGCGAGCAGCATATTCCAGGTATTTTGTATCAGAGATAGTCAGATTATCAGGGCTTCCCATCTTTTGATAAAGGTCAAAAGCGCTCCCATGATCACGGTCAAGCGTGTATCTGGTTTCTCGGTATTTTCCGCTTAATCCTGATAGCTGAAAGCTTATGTTTAAGGGAGGCTTGTCCTCGAAAACATCATATCGGTGTTCAAAGCTTAGCGAGGATCTATCACCGCTTAGGAACAATTTGTCATAGAACAGGTAGTTATAAGCGAGTATCTGAATGCTGCCTCCACGACGTGTTATTACCATATCGTCAGTTAATTCAAGAAGCTCATCTCCAAGCATATTGAGAAAAAAGTAAGCATAGTAGGAAGGTTTTTTTATTCCTTCGGTTGTTATCATACCAAATCCTCCCCCAAAGGGCGGAGAGAGCTGGTCATTTTCCTCAAATATATCTGATAATGTCCAGAAGCCTAGACTATCCAGCTTTCCTAGGTTTCTAAGGGCGCTATTGATGATGTAACAGGCAGGAAACATTGTATCAAGCAGATAATTTTTACGAACTGCAGAAATATTGAATTCCGTTATATGAATTTCTTTCACAGGATATTTTAGTTTCTTAATTTCAGAAGAATAACTATCAATACATTCTTTTACAAAGTCCAAGCCTCCCAGAAGCGGAATCATACCGTCCTTGTTATTTAAGTAAAAATCGTTTTCTCCATAAATGTGGTAGGTAAAATAGGGCATTTTGATTTTCTTTTCGTTTATGAAATCAACTATTTCACTAATTGTCATGGAGGAGAATTTACTGTTTTGGAGTATGGAAGGCCCCGCAACACGCAGCTCTCCATCAATCTCCAATAAAGCTTGAATGGTTTCCTGTAAGAAGATAAAGTATTCCTCTTTTGTACCCGCCCACATAAAATCGGGTTCATTCCAGATTTCAAAGTACCATAATCTGACCTCATCAATACCATATCGATTGATGCAATGCCTGACAAAATTTCTTACCAGGTCCAGCCAAGCCTTTATGTCTCTTGGAGCGGATATATTTCCTTTATACCAGAAAATCGAAACGTCCTTGCTTTTTAGCGCGGATGGCATAAATGTAAGATCAAAGAAAGGCCTGATCCGCACTTCCTGAAGAAAATCTAAAAAAGTGTCCATATACTGCCAGCAATAGCTTATTGATCTGTCACTGTTTACAGCAATAATCCTCATTTCATCACTGAAAATACCATGGAATCTGATATATTGAAAATTCAGCTCTCTTGCAGCCATGGCTATTTGCTGCTGTAAGTCAGAACGCAGGCAGTCGTATGCACGTCCAATTGTGGTCAGCTTTTTCCAAAAATGCACTATTTGAGATGCTTTATCCTGTACACTTATAGATACTTGCTTTATTTTTATAGGGTTGATCACAGCATGGGAAGGTGCTTCTGTATCCATGTATTCTTTAAGCTTGCTCATGGCCTGATGGGAATCGAACTCCATATATGAAGCACTCTCTTGAAAATCAGCTCCATTCAGGGTTTTCAAGCCTCTATATTCACTGGGGGTCAACCGGTAAAAATCCTTAAAAGCCTTGTTAAAGGCTTTTGTACTTGCAAAACCACAATCAACAGCAATGTCACC
>JAQSXG010000604.1 GCA_029256785.1 Neobacillus sp. | reverse complement strand
AATACAACCTTAAACTTGAAGCGTATAAGAAACATTTAGTTCAAGTGAAAATAAATTTACGCCAATTTGTTGAGTAACGGTCAGAATGCGAGGGACTATAAATGATTGAAATTAAAAAGCTCATCAAGCAAGCTGACAATAAGATCATACTAAGGGGGATTGACCTTTCTATTAAACAAGGTGAGACAGTGGCTATCCTTGGTCCCAATGGTGCAGGTAAAAGTACCTTATTAAAAGTACTTGCAACCCTCATTAAACCAACGTCGGGTTTGGTCAAGATTAACGGTCTGGATTTAAAAAAGGATCAAATTGAAGTAAAAAAGATATTTGGTTACTTGCCCCATTCCAGTTTGCTCTATGATCACTATTCACCCCTTGAAAACCTTATTTTCTTTGGAAAGCTTTATGGTGTTAAAAATATTGAAAAAAGAGCCACTGAACTTGTAAAAGAAGTAGGCTTATCCTTTTTCATTAATGAACCTGTTAAAAATTTCTCTCGTGGGATGATTCAACGGATTGCCATTGCACGGGCAATTGTGCACGACCCCAAAATTTTGTTGCTGGATGAACCGCATACTGGTTTAGACCAGGGTGCAATTTCTATTTTAAATAATGTTATTCTTTCAATGAAAGAAAAAGGGTCTACAACCTTAATGGTTACACATGATTTTAAACAAGCTGCTGAAATTTGTGACCGGATTATTATTATTAAGAATGGAAAAATTGCTGATGATTTTAAAATAAATGAAAAATCATTATCAGTAGTTTCCGAAAAATACCAGCTTCAAGTAGAGGGAGTGTCGTAATGTTAAAAGCAGCCCTCACATTAGCACAAAAAGATTTGCTTTCAGAATTAAAAACCAAGCAAGTTTTGGGAACAATGATTATTTTTGCCGGTTTAGTCATTTTAGTATTAAGCTTTGCTTTTGACCCAGCAAATAATACGACAAAGGCTGTTATACCCGGAGCGGTTTGGATTATCATTGTTTTTTCAGGTATTTTGGGTCTTAACCGCTCGCTAGTGTCTGAGCAAAGAAATGATACCATGCATGGGCTTTTAGTAGCACCTATGGATGCATCGAGTATTTTTTTAGGTAAGTTTTTTGCAAACTTTATGATGATCATGATTGTGGAAATAGTCTCAATACCTTTTCTATTTCTGTTATTTGATTTCGAAGTTACTGGCAGTATCTTATATTTTATACTAGTTTTATTTATTGGTAGTTTCGGATTTATAGCAATTGGAACCTTTTTGGCAGCACTAGCATCCAATTCGAAGAGCAGCGAAATGCTCCTCCCACTGCTATTGTTTCCTATTACTAGTCCTATTTTAATTGGCGTTACTCAAGCTACAAAGATAATTTTAACAAATATGGAGAAATTACCGAATGCTCTTGCTTGGATGCAATTGGTCGCGGCTTATGACGTAATCTTCTTTGTTCTTTGCTTTTTACTAATAGAATATGTGCTGGAGGTTTAAGAGATGAGTATGAATCTCGAAAGAGAACAAACACCCCTTCCTACAACAGATGTGGGACCAACAAAAAGTTCCATGCTTACAAAGATATTGTATGGTGGTATGGTCGTGTCCTTTTTAGTGGCAATTTACACGATTTTCATGTATGCAGAGATTGAAAAAACAATGGGAGCCGTACAAAAGATTTTTTATATGCATGTTCCATCTGCTTGGGTAGCATTTTTAGCCTTCTTCGTTACCTTTGTTTTTAGTATCTTATTCCTATTTAAACGTAAGCGGATTTATGACACCTATGCCTATGTGTCTGCTGAAATTGGTGTTGTATTTACGTTAATTGTTTTAACAACTGGTCCAATTTGGGCAAAGTCTTCATGGAATACATGGTGGGCTTGGGAGCCGCGCTTAACAACAACACTAATCCTGTTCTTCCTTTTTATGGCCTATTTAATGGTTCGTCAAATGGATGGCGCTTGGGATAAAAAAGCTAGATTGTCTGCTGTATTTGGAATTATTGGTTTTGCTGATGTTCCGATTGTATTCTTTGCGATTCGCTGGTGGCAATCTAAATTCCACCCAATCGTGTTCGGTGAAGGTCCTTCACAAGAAGGCGGAGGTATTTCAAGTACCATGCTAGTTGCTCTGTTAGTTACAATTGCTGCATTTACCTTCCTTTATGCTTACCTACTTCACAAGGGAGTTTCATTTGAAAAGATGAGGATAAAAGTTAGTCAATATAAACAAAAATTACGCGAAAGCTTAGAAAACTAGGAGGAATTTACTATGGGATTCATGTATGCTGCATATTCAGTTGTATGGGTAGTTATTTTCGGATATATGTTAATTATTGGGAAGCGCCACAGTAACCTTAAGAAAGAAATAGAGTTTTTAAAACAACTAGATAACTAATAAAACGAAATAGCCTGTTACTTAAATAACAGGCTATTCTTATAAAACATAAGTGGTGTCAGGGGGAAAGACGATGAGCAGACGAGTCATCAATTTACTCGTGTTGTTTCTATTAATTGGTATGTTTGGCTTTTTTGGATATAGTATTGCTAGTAAAGACGATAATACGGATGTTGGAGATCAGGCCTATAACTTTGAACTGCCAAATTTAGAGGGAACAAATACGTTACTATCAGATTATAAAGGTGAAATGGTGGTTATGAACTTTTTTGCCACCTGGTGTGCACCCTGTGTAGATGAGGCGCCAGAGCTTGAACTTTTTGCAAAGGATTATGGTGATCAATACAAATTCCTCATGGTTAACAGGGGTGAAACAAAGGACCGAGTCAAAAAATTTATTGAGAAATACCCTACACAAGCTGTTTATATATTTGATGCAAGTGACAAGGTTTCTAAAAAGTACAATGTTACCGGTCAGCCTGAAACGATTATTATTGATAGAAAAGGTGTAGTAAGAGAGCACCATAGCGGTCCAATTACCTCAGCGCAATTATACGAACTAGTTAAAAAGCACGATAAATAAGGATAAAAAAAGGATTAAACCATACATGTGGTATTATTCTCAGGCTGTCGAGAAAATTTCGACAGCCTATTATTTATCCGAAGACTGTAAAAAATCACTGCGTTAATTCGTATAGATAGATTGATATTAAGTCTTTGAAATATGTCTGTTGATTTGCGCTCCAGGCACTTCGCTTTCCGCGGGCG
>JAQSXG010000048.1 GCA_029256785.1 Neobacillus sp. | reverse complement strand
ATCACCATAAAACTTCCCTTCATTTTAACGAATATGATTGGGCGCATGTAATAGTTGAAGATGACGAAGGTAGATTAACTTCAGCGACGTCTTTATTTTATGAATATTTGGTTGCTCAACAACTGATTCAATCATCCACCGGACTTGGTGAGTTTGTCGAGCTTGTCAGGCAATATGATACCTGGGAATGGGAGAAAAATAATAATCAACATGCCCAGCGACTGAATGCTCTCTTTTACTTGGTATCAATTGAAGAGTTTGAGGAGAGTATGATCAATCGTCTCAAATCCAGTGACACCTTCAAATTCGATGAGTTCGAAACGAAAATACTGGATATGGAAGAAAATAAAATTGATCGCTATATCCGTCGGAAAAGGCGGGAGCTTGTTCAAACCCAAATAGGTGATTATTTTGCTGGTATTGTATATGCAGAATCCTATCATTCAGAGCTTGGAAATGAGCTTGGTAAAGACTATCCACATCTTGATTACATCGCCATCGTAAATATAGGAGGAAAACGCCTAGGATTCCGGACTATTCATGATGATGTGGATGTATCGGAAGTGGCCGGACATTTTGGCGGAGGCGGGCATGCAAAGGCATCTGGCTGCTCATTAACAGAAGAAGCCTATAAGCAGTTTGTTGTGGAAACCTTTCACATGGAACCACTCCGTGAAGATGCAAAGCGAAATCGCTTTAATTTGAAAAATTCCACATTTGGATCATTGTATAAGAATCGCACGAATGACATCTTCTTTCTTTCCCCTGTAAAAGATGGTGAGTGGATGATCGAACGAAACAAAAAAGAATTAGAACAGACCTTTTCAAGCTTCGAAGAGGCTGAAAAGTTTATAAAAAGATATTATGAAGCCTGGCTAGAAAAAGACGAGACATTTGTCAATTATTTAATGGATGAAGTCAAGAAGGGGAGAAGTTGAATTCTAAAAGTAGGTATGGAGGAAATCGTATAGGATTTCTTCCTTTTTTGGTATTAATTTTCCAAATATTAATGGTACTATAATAATTAAGAGATTTGAAAGGAGCAAGACTATGAATATCCAATTTATCCATTTAACCGAACCGAACTCAACCATTGTAGAAGCGTTTAATCGTTGGGACAATGATCCCACATTGATCCCGTTGACTCGGCCAAATCGAAACAAGGAAGAATTAGAACATCAAGAGAATATAACCCTTGATGAGCTGCGTAAAAGGCTTGAACACCACCACATCTACCTGATTTATCTAGACAATCAGTTGGTTGGAGAAATGAACTATATGGTCGACCCGAGCCATCTTTATAAACATGAGCAGGGTACCGCCTGGATAGGGATAACGATCGGGGAATCAGAAGGGCGAGGCAAAGGAATTGGTTATTTGGCCATTCAGTATTTGGAGGAACAGATAAAACAACAAGGTCTAAACCGTATAGAACTAGGTGTGTTTGAGTTTAACACACAAGCACAAAAGCTTTACAAGAAGTTGGATTACAAAGAAATTGGACGGATCAAAGATTTTACCTACTGGCAGGATAAGATGTGGTTTGATATCCGCATGGAGAAGTATGTAGAAAATAGTTTGGTATAATGAATTTTCGGAAAAGTGAAACTTTTCTATCTGATAGTCGTTATATATTATAGAAAGGGATGACTGGGAATTTCCACATGCTTACTAAATCTCCTAAAGGTAATTTGATAATAAGAATCTACTAGAATGGAAAGATAGAAGATGGAAAATCCCCAAAAGTAGAGATAATAGGGGGATATTTTTTATGAAGAAAAAGAAGTTATGGATTTGGATTGGCTCTATAGTTGGTGTACTTGTACTAGGCTTGGCGGCAATGTTCACTTTTGGAATGTTTAATAAAAATGAGAAAGTATCAGGCGACGAATGGAATGACATGGGGGTAACTGTCCAAAAGGCTAGCGAGCAAGAATTAGTTGAGAGCATCCTAGTAACTGGCGAAATAGTTCCAGAGAGTGAACAAAAGGTATTTCTAGATCCAGAAAAAGGTGTGATTAGTGAATACAAAGTTACCGAAAATCAGGCAGTAAAGGCTGGAGACCCTTTATTTGTTTATGATTCTTCTAAATTAGAAGTTGAGCTTAGTAGGGCAAAACGTGAAAACGAGTTAATACAAAGTAGAGGAAAAACGGAGCTAAGCCAAATTTCAGAATTAAACAAGCGACTTGCAGATATGAACAAGAAAATAGAGACACAAAAAACAAGTCCTGTGACTACTGATTCTGAAGGAGTAGAAGGAACCGGAGAACCAGTAGAACCACAAGTCACACAGGATGATTTGAATCAACTTTCGAATGAAAAAATTCAATTAGAGATGCAATATGAAAATACAAAAGCTGAAATTGCCTCAGCAAGTGAGCAAATCAGTGAAATAACTGCGCGGCAAAAAGAAATGACCGTTGTAAGTAAAATCGATGGAATTATTGTAAAAGTGAATCAAAACATAGCCAAAACTGAAACAGGTTCTAGTGAACCAGTTGTTCATATTATTTCAAGTCAGCCTTATAAAGTTATTGGGACCATGAGTGAATTTGATGCGGTGAAGATTAAACAGGGACAAGCAGTCGTTGTTCGTCCAAAGGTTTTTAAGGAGAGAGAATGGAAGGGTGTAGTTGAATCGGTAAGCCACTTTCCAAATGAATCCGGAGGCGGTGGCGAAGAATTCGGTGGCGGCATGGGAGGTGGAAGCGTGACGATGTATCCTTTCAAGGTTGCGATAACCGATGATACAACCGAGCTACGTCAAGGTTTTCATGTTTCTTTAGAAATAAAAATAGGCGGGGACGAGAAACATCTTGTCGTTCCACATATGGCAGTAGTCGACCAGGAAGGTATGAGTGTTGTTTATGTAATGGTGGACGGAAAGTTAGAAAGCCGTAAAGTGGAAAAGGGCGCGATGAACGATGAGTTTGTTGAGATAACAAAAGGCGTAGACCTTGGCGAATTAGTTGTGATTACCCCGAATGAAGGAATGCATGATGGAATGGAAGTGGCCTCCTTTGATGAAGTTGAGTGAGATTACTAAGGTTTATCGAAATGGGTCATTAGAGGTTCCAGTTCTGCATGGGATTAATTTAACGATTGAGGATGGAGAATTTGTTGCCATTATGGGTCCATCCGGTTCTGGGAAATCCACTTTAATGAATATTATCGGATTTTTAGACTACCCCTCAGAGGGAGAGTTTGTATTAAATGATGAAAAAATCGGTGTAGCAAAAGAGAAAAAGCTGGCGAAGTTAAGAAATGAACATGTTGGTTTCGTCTTCCAGCAATTTTTCTTACTACCTAAATTTAATGCATTAATAAATGTGGAATCACCACTCATTTATGCGGGTGTATCAAAGCGTGAGAGAACTGAACGAGCAAAAAGTATGCTTGAAAAGGTAGGACTCGCTGATCGGATGAAGCATTTGCCAAGTGAATTGTCAGGTGGTCAAAAGCAACGGGTTGCGATTGCTCGGGCACTAGTCAACAACCCTTCCATTATCCTGGCTGATGAACCAACAGGTGCTCTTGATTCACAAACAAGCAAACAAATTATGGAGCTCTTAGTCCAATTGAATCAAGAGGGCAAGACGGTTATTATCGTTACCCATGAAGAGGAAATCGCTGCTTATACAAAAAGAATAATCACGCTAAGAGATGGTCTGATTACGAATGATCGGAGGGTCACATCATGAGTTTGTGGGAGAGCTTCAAAGTGGCATTATCCTCGATTATGAATCACAAGGTACGTTCCATTTTAACCATGCTTGGTATTATTATTGGTGTTGCTGCGGTTATTATTATTGTCGCGATAGGACAAGGTGCAAAGTCTAAAATGACGGAAGAGTTATTTAGTACGGATAAAAATGCCGTTGAAATTTTTTATGAGCCACTTCCATCTGAAGACGAATCAGAAATGGACATGTATTGGGAAATGCCAACACTGACGAGCGAAGACCTGGATACTCTTGCAGAGGTTCCAGGTGTAAAAGCGGTAATAGGCACAAACCAAGGCTGGGGTACGCTGTTATATAATGAAAACCAAGGGGAAATGCAAATAACAGGTGTGGGTGAGGATTACTTCAAAGCTAGGAAGATACCGGTAGTTGAAGGACGTTCGATAAATTCAAGAGATAATGATAGCCTAAGTCGTGTAACAATGATTGATACAGTTGCAAGGAAAAAGTTTTTTAAGGAAACGGATGAAGTGATCGGTGAGATCATTGACTTAAATGGAAATCCATACAAGGTTATTGGTGTATATGAATCACCAATTCCTGAGCAATTCCGTAGTGAGACAGGCGAAATGCTTATGCCTAGGGCAGTGATTTCCATGATGTTTGGGAGCATGGAAATTGAGAGTTTGTCGATTATTGCTAGTAATCCAGAAAAGATTTCAGAGACTGGCAGACTAGCCGCGGATACTCTTACAAATGCAAAAAAACTAGAAAATGGAATGTATAATATACATGACTTTTCAGAGTATGAAAAGGAAGTGGATACAGTCTTAACCTTGATGACTTTGGTCATTGGTAGTATTGCTGGTATCTCTCTATTGGTCGGCGGTATCGGGGTAATGAATATTATGCTTGTTTCTGTGACGGAAAGAACAAGGGAAATTGGACTCCGGAAAGCAATTGGTGCAACGAGAGGAAGAATTCTATTGCAGTTTCTCATTGAGTCTGCAACATTAACGTCACTAGGAGGATTATTTGGAATCGGATTAGCCATTCTAGGATCATTACTTGTTACAAAACTATCCCCGATTTCAGCAACAGTAAGCCCACTTGTAGTGATCATTGGTGTTGGTTTTTCAGCCCTGATTGGAATTATCTTTGGTATTCTTCCAGCGAACAAAGCATCTAAGCTTAGCCCGATTGACGCATTAAGATATGAATAGTAAATGGATTACCCATATATAAACCAAAAGAGCCAGGCAAGATCATTTGCCTGGCTCTTTTGGTTCCCTAAAAATGGGAGATTACTAATGCTCTCTTTTAGATTACAAATAGGTACACACATAAGAAATGAGACAAACTACCGAGCAGGATGAAAATATGGAAGATTTCATGGAAGCCCATGTATTTTGATTGTAAAAACTTTGGCTTCGCCCCATAAATGATTCCACCAAGTGTGTATAAGATGCCACCTAATGCGAGTAAAAATAATCCACTTGGGTCCATGCTTCCTGCCAATGGGGGGAAGACGAAAACAATCATCCACCCCATCGCAATGTACATGGCTGTGGAAATCCATCGTGGGCAATTGAACCAAACCATTTTAAAAACAATTCCGCTTAATGCGACTGCTGCGATAATCGAAAATAAAAGGTTACCGATGGTTCCATTTAAGCTTATAAAGCAAAATGGAGTGTAGGTACCGGCTATAAGTAGAAAAATCATGGAATGATCGAGACGTCTTAAAAAGGCAATCACATGGTCTTTTGCCATCACCATATGATAGGTTGCTGATGCAGAATAAAGAAGAATCATACTGACACCAAAGATGATGACAGCTGTTATGGCCATTGCTGATGAAGTGGTTGTAGACACTTTAATCAGCATCGCCAAGAGTCCAACAAACGATAAAATGGCTCCTGCTAAATGGGTAAGTCCATTAATTGGTTCGCGAATGTAATTGTTCATTTAAAAATACCTCCACCGTCACATGTAGTTTTAATAACTACATATAATGATACAAGTAAAATGGTATCTGGTCAATATTTAATTTCTTAGTTATAATAGTATTTATACATACCAAGGACGAGGTTTTGAAGATGGAGAATATCAATCAAATTATCGAAAAGTTGGGCTTAGATACAAATCTAGCATTAGATGAAATTCCGAACATCGATTTATATATGGATCAAGTGATTCAATTATTTGAAAACAAATTTTCAGAATCCAAGCGGAATTCAGAGGAAAAAGTATTAACGAAAACGATGATTAACAATTATGCGAAAGGAAAGCTTGTTTTTCCAATCCATAATAAAAAATATTCAAAAGAACATTTGATTTTAATGAGCATTATCTATCAGTTAAAAGGAGCACTTTCGATTAATGATATTAAAAGTACTCTTGATGGTATTAATAAGAAGGTGATAAAAGATGATATCAATCTGGATTCCTTTTACACTAGTTATCTTAATCTGACGAAGCAAAATGTTACTGACTTTAAAGTGGATATTGATGCTCGGATTAATATGGTGAAGGAAGAATCTCTTGAGGATGGAAACTCATCTGATTTAGAACATGTACTGATGATTGCCTCGCTTGTTCATATGAGTAATTTATACCGGAGAGTTGCTGAAAAGCTTGTTGATGAAATTGTGGTTGAAAAAGAAGTTAAGCGCCAAAGATAATTCTTGGGCGCTTTTTTCAATGCTAACATGTTGGATATTTTTTTCAAAAGTTATTAAAGTGGCGGAAATAATTTACAAAATGTTTTTTGTATGATATATTTTGTTTGTAAACGCTAACATCAAATTAAACTTAGGTGGCGAAAATAATGATTTCGGATAAATTCAAAGGTATATTTCCAGCTTTCTATGCTTGTTATGATGAGATAGGAGAAGTGTCAGAAGAAAGAACGCATGCACTTGCAAACTATCTTCTTCAAAAAGGTGTAAAGGGACTTTATGTAGGTGGAAGCTCTGGTGAATGTATTTACCAAAACCTTGAGGAAAGAAAAGCTACATTAAAATACGTTGCTGAAGCTGTACATGGAAAACTAACATTAATTGCACATGTGGGCGCACCATCAACAAGAGATAGTGTTGTTTTAGCAGAATACGCTGCTGAGCTAGGCTATGATGCATTGTCTGCAATTCCACCAATCTATTTTAAACTTCCTGAAAGCTCTATATATAACTATTGGACTAGCATTATGGAATCAACTGATCTGCCTTTTATTATTTACAATATCCCGCAAACAACCGGCTACAGTCTTTCACTCACTTTGTATAAAAAGCTGTTAGAGAATCCAAAGGTTATCGGTGTTAAGAATTCCTCTATGCCTGTAATGGATATTGAACGATTCAAGGCTGCTGGTGGCGAAAATATTATCGTATTTAATGGACCAGATGAACAGTATGTTTCTGGTAGATTAATAGGAGCTGATAGCGGAATTGGCGGTACATATGCGGTAATGCCAGAACTATTATTAAAAGCTGATGAGTATGTCTCTTCAGGAAATTTTAATGGGGCAAGAAGAATTCAACATGATATTACTGACATCATTATTGCTTTATGTTCACTTAATGGCAACATGTACTCAGCAATTAAAGAAGTACTAAAATTTAATGGAGTAAATGTTGGTAGTGTAAGAGCACCTTTAGAACCAGTAACAGGGGAAGATTTAAACAAAGTTGCTGAAATTAAAGACATGATCGATACGGCCATACTGAAATACGGAAGGTAATAAGATGAAAAGAAGAATCATTTGCTTTGGCGACTCAAATACTTGGGGTTATGATGCTAAAACACAGGAAAGATTTCCTGAAGGAGTAAGATGGACTTCACAATTAGCTGGATTGTTGGGTGATGAATTTCAGGTAGTAGAAGAGGGACTATCAGGTAGAACGAGTGTTGTAGATGACCCGCTATTTGAGGGGTTAAATGGATACAATTACTTACATCCATGTTTGATGAGTCATGCCCCCTTAGAGCTTGTGGTTATTATGCTTGGCACTAATGATACAAAAGAAAGATTTAATTTGACTGCCTATAATATCGCTCAAGGAATCGTGAGACTTTCAGCTAAGGCTAAAGTGACACCAGCTGGAATTAAAGGTTCATTTCCCAAAGTATTAGTTATTGCACCTCCACCAATAGGTAAAGAGTATTTCAATACCGAAATTGGAAAATCAATGGGGAAAAATTGTGACACTAAGTCATTAGAAATGCCGAGCTACTTAGAGGATTTATTGGAGCCCCAAGGTATAGAGTTTCTTGATACAAAGGAATTCGTACAGATGAATACCATTGACTACATGCATCTTGATTTGGAAGGCCACAAGCTTTTATCAAAGCTTGTCTTCAATAAGATAAAAAGTATTTTATAAAAAGGGGAGAAAAGAATGTTTAAAAAACGTTTTCTAGTTTTGACAACTGTCGTCGTGTTAGTGCTTTCCATTCTTGCTGGTTGTACTGGAAAAGACACTGAAAAATCTAATGGTGATTCAAAATCAAAGGATAAGGTGGAAATTTCACTCTGGCTAACACCACAATGGAAAGGAGTCATGGACCCATCTGAAGAAGGAGCGGACTATGACAGTTTCTTTAAACAGGCAGCAGAGAAGTTTTCTGCACAGTACAAGGAACATGATGTACAGGTAAATGTACAAGTTGTAGCTGGAGATCAACGTGATGAATTGCTAAATGTTAACTTAAATGGCGGCACTCCTCCAGACATTTTCTTTGAAAGTGTGTTTGCAATGGGTGACTACGCGCATAGAGGCGCGCTTGCACCACTAAATGACATTGTTGATGACGAAGCGAAGAAAGATATTTCACAAAATTACTGGGATAGTGTAACTTTCGTTGACGATATCTACTTCTATCCATTCTCACATATGCCTGGTACTTTAGCCTACAATGCGGATATGTTCAAGGCTGCAGGTCTTGAGGAATATCTTGGCGGCGAAAATGAAATTAAAACTTGGACTCTTTCAGACTATGAAAAAATTCTTAATACTTTAAAGACAGATCTTCCTAAAGACAAATATTCGAATGCATTTCCAATGGCATTGTATGCCCTTAATAATCAAGCAGATACTTGGAACCTTGCTTATTTAAGAATGTTTGGTAATGAGTTCTTCAATGAAGATGGGAACCTTGTAATTGATGATGCAAAAGGTGAAAAGGCTGCAGCATGGATGAAAAAGATTTATGATGCTGGATTAACGAACCCTGGTGTAGAATCTGTATCTTCAAACGATGCCAATGCTATGTTCCAAAATCAACAGCTTGCCATCAGCTTTACTAACTCAGTTTTATTTAATAATGCAAAAGCAGATATGGAAAGCGGAAAAGCTCCAAAATTTGATTTAAGACTAGCTAACATCCCATCTGAAAGTGGAGACCCCCTTACTTTCACTTATGTAACTGGGGCGGCGGTATTTAATACGGAAGATGAAACTAGAATGAAAGTTAGTAAGGATTTTGTAAAGTTTTTCTCAACTGACCCTGAATTAGTAAAGGCTTCTAAAAATGGTGTTCCAGTTAGAACATCTGTAGCAGATGAGTTCAAGGCAGAAAAGCCTTTATTTGAAGCATACGACAAAAATGCGGAGTATTTGTTTAACTTCACTGGAAACGTACCAGGATACAGCCAATTAAGACAAGTTCTCTATCCTGAACTTCAAGCTCTTTATACTGGACAGAAGTCAGCTGCAGAGGCAATTAAGAGTTACCAAGAAAATGGTAATAAAGCGATTGAAGAAGCAAAAGCAAATTCAGTAATTTTTAATAAATAACCCTACATGTCAATGACTTATGGCTTTCTTACTCCCTTATTAAGGTGTAAGAAAGCCATAGAAAGGTAAGGGAAAGCCAATGAGAATCAATGGGAAATCTTTAAAAGAAAATCTTACGGGATATTTGTTTATCGCACCACAACTCTTACTTTTCCTTGTATTTGTTGTTTATCCAATTTTTGAAGGAATCAGATTGAGCTTATATAGAATCAATTATCAACAAGAAACATTTATCGGTTTTGAAAACTATAGTAGATTATTTGCGGATGATGTATTTGTAAAATCTACTATTAACACTGTTATTTTTGTCATACTCATTGTGGCATTAACAGTATTTTTTGCTCTCTTCGTTTCAGCATCAATATTTGATAAAAATGCAAAATACGTGTCCTTCATTAGGGGCAGTTATTATATTCCTGTAATGGTTTCCATGGTAGTAATGAGTATGATTTGGAGCTTCCTCTTAAATCCTGCCAATGGTCTGATCCCTTATGCTGCAAGGCAATTGGAGATGGCATCCGTAAATTATTTAGGTGATACGACCCTAGTACTACCAGTGATTATATTCATTACCTTTGCAACAAACGTTGGTTCAGCAATTATTCTATACGTAGCTGCGATGATAGGTGTACCAAAGGATGTTTTTGAAGCAGCAGAAATCGATGGTGCAAGCAGGCTAAATATCATTTTTAAAATCCTTATTCCAATGGTTAAGCCTACCACAATCTATATTGTTATTATGAACATTATTGCTGTGTTGAAGATATTTGTCGTCATTCAGCTTTTAACAGGCGGCGGACCGAACAATGCGTCAACAACACTGATGTATTTTCTATATAATAATGCCTTTAAATACAATCAGCTTGGTACTGCTTCTGCTGTTGGTGTGATCATGTTCCTAATTGCATTAGTATTATCTATTCCACAGTTAAGAGCGATGTTTAAGAAGGATTAGGGGATGATGGGTATGTTTGGAAGAAGAAATAAAAACAAGAAAAAGAAGGAAAAAATCGACATTGTATTTAATGGTCTAGTAATTTTCTTTGCAGCGCTCAACCTGTTCCCTCTATACTGGCTCTTTACAAGTTCCTTAAAGAACAGCTCTGATGTGGTAAAAATGCCACCGGATTGGTTTCCAAAGACAATTACCTTTTCCAACTATGTAGATGTTTTTAATAATCAGCCAGCCTTTAGATGGGCTTTTAATAGTATAGTTGTGTCGCTCGGTTCTACTATTGCACTTATTATTGTAAGTTGCCTTGCGGCTTATGCTTTTTCAAAGCTTAAGTTTAAAGGTAGAAATGTAATTTTTATCATTTTTATTTCTAGTTTAATGGTTCCAAAAGAAGTTATGATTGTTCCTTTATTTAGGATTATCCAAGATTTTGGTATGGTAAATAGTCTTAACGGCATGATTTGGCCGAATGTTGCCACTGCCTTTGGAGTATTCATGATGAAAGGCTTCTTTGATAGCATTCCAGATTCATTAAGAGAATCGGCCAAAATTGATGGGGCAAGTGAATTTACTGTTTTCTATAAGATTATGATGCCAATGGTGAAACCAGGTATTGGTGCTTTGTTCATCCTGAATTTTGTTCAAGTTTGGAATGACTATTTATGGCAGCTAGTAGTAGGACAAGAAGAGAATTCAAAAACTCTTATGGTAGGTATTGCAACTCTAATGCAGGACTTGAATCCAAATTTTGCTTACAAGATGGCTGGAGCGACGGTAGCCGCTATTCCCATGCTGGTTATCTTTATCTTCTTCCAAAAGTACTTTACTAGTGGAATTTCGATTGGAGCAGTTAAGGAATAAATTTTCAACTTGGAGATGTATAACATGAATATAAGTAATAGCGTTTTTGAACAAATAAAGGGAAAATTGATTGTTTCTTGTCAAGCACTTGAAGAAGAGCCTCTTCATAGCTCCTTTATTATGGGGAAAATGGCTTATGCAGCTATGCTTGGTGGGGCTAGCGGTATTAGAGCCAATAGTGTGGAGGATATTCGGGAAATTAAAGCTACTGTTAACTTGCCAATAATAGGGATTATTAAAAAGGTATATGAAGGCAGTGACGTCTTTATCACTCCGACAATCGAAGAGATTGACCTTCTTTATAAGGAAGGCGTGGATATTATTGCATTAGACGCTACCAGAAGGATTAGACCAGATGGAAAGACAATAAATGAAGTTTTCCCTTTGATTAAAGAAAAATATAAAGATCAACTCTTTATGGCAGATTGCTCAACTTATGAGGAGGCACAAACTGCTTATCAGTTGGGGTTTGATTGTGTAGGGACGACGCTTAGTGGATATACGGAATATACAAAGGGAATTAAATTACCTGATGTCGGATTAATAGATAGATTGGTAAGGGAGCTTCCCATTCCAATTATTGCAGAGGGTGGAATCTGGACTCCAGAGGATCTCAAGTGTGCTTTTGACCTAGGGGTACATACTGCAGTAGTTGGTACGGCAATTACAAGACCTATGGAAATTACGAAGAGATTTATAAGTGCGATAAGTTAGCATTATGGAACTATATATAAGTGTAGAGAATCTTCTTCAAAATAAATCCCCTGAGATTGATTTTGAAGAAGGATTTATCTACCTTAAATGCTGGTAATAAAGGGGGATGTTGTGAAAATATTAGCTGCGGACATTGGAGGAACCTCTATTAAGCTCTGTATCTCCGATGAAAAGGGAAATATTGAGGAATTTAAAGAATATGATTCTGAGAGTAAAAAAGGCGGAAAGTGTTTGGTTGAAAAACTTATTCATATCATACATGAGTACCAGGGGTTTGAAGCGATAGGTATTAGTACTGCAGGGCAGGTTAATAGTGAGGAAGGCTCTATTATTTATGCCAATGATAATATTCCAAACTATACGGGTATGAGGTTAAAAGAGATTTTAGAAGAAAAATTTAAAGTACCTGTAAAGGTTGAAAATGATGTAAATGCAGCAGCACTAGGTGAAAAATATTTTGGTGCAGGAAAGGAATTTGATGATTTCCTTTGTCTTACTTATGGTACAGGCATCGGGGGTTCAATTATAATAGATTCAACAGTTTATAAGGGGAATAATGGAATTGCTGCTGAATTTGGACATATAATTACTCACCCCCTAGGCAATAACTGTAACTGTGGAGGACTGGGCTGTTATGAAACATACGCCTCGACCACTGCACTAGTAAGAAATGCAAAAAAAGTTGACCAAGATTGTATTGATGGAAGAATAGTTTTTGAAAAAATTGGTCAAGGGGATATGAGTTTAAAAACGGTTTTAGAAGACTGGGTTTTTGAAGTATCTTTGGGTCTTATTTCTTTCGTTCATATTTTCAATCCACCTGCCATTATTGTTGGCGGAGGAATAATGGAACAAGAAAGCCTAGTTGCTATGGTTAACACTAAAGTTAAAGAGCTAATAATGGAGAGCTTTTCGGATGTGAAAATATTAAAGGCTACTCTTGGGAATAAAGCAGGAGTGCTTGGAGCAGTTTCACTTCATGTAAAATGAGGTACTAGGAGAGATGTTTAATGGCAAAGAATGATATATTTTCACTTATTCACTCAAGATACAATTCATTCACAACTACAGAAAAAAAAGTGGCGGATTATATCCTTGAACATATAAAGGATGTAATCTACATGTCAATAACTGATTTAGCTGATGCGTGTAACGTGGGTGAGTCCAGTGTTTTTAGATTTTGTAAAACTATGAGGCTAAAAGGGTACCAAGAGTTTAAAATTGTCTTAGCACATAGCATCTCTCTTGATGAGGAAACTCCACAGCTATCAGGTAAAATTACTATGAAGGATACGATTGGAGAACTTTCATCAAAAATTTTATCTACAAATGTAAGTGCCCTAACAGAAACATTTAACCTCATAAATGAAAATGACATTTCTAATGCAATCGATAGTATGATTAAGGCCAACAGAATTCATTTTTTTGGAGTGGGCTCCTCATTAATGACGGCAATGGAAGCAAAGAATAAGTTTATGAGGATTATCAACAAAACGGAGTGTTCTATTGATTCCCATCTTCAAATCATGTCCGCTGCGCTAATGACAGAAAGTGATGTGGCTATCCTTATTTCTTATTCTGGGTCAACCAAGGATACAATTGAAGTGGCAAAGGTGGCCAAAGAAAGAGGAGCGAAAATAATATCAATCACTCGTTTTGCCAAATCACCTTTGACCAGTTATTCAGATATTACATTACTTTGCGGTGCAAATGAAGGCCCTCTCCAAGGCGGAAGCTTATCAGCAAAGATATCACAATTATACCTATTAGATCTTCTATATTTTGAATACTTTAAAAGGACCAATAAAGAATCGATTCTTAATAAGGAAAGTACGGCTAAGTCTGTAATAGAAAAAATGCTTTAATAGGTTGCAAACAAAAAACATATGGTAGATGCATATGTTTTTTGTTTGCATTTTATCATTTAAGTTAATATCTTTTATAAATGCTGAATGTTACTATCTTTAAAACCCATTACTGCAATTGGGGCTGAGTTTTTAATTTTTATATTACGAATATGAACTAATTCTGGCCTATTAACACCACCAAAAGCTTTTACGTCAACGCCAGCCTTTCTAAAACCCGAAATTGAAAGGTTGTGAAGATTAATATTTCTGGCTCGATACTGAATTGCGATGACAGGGTTGTCCTCATAATCATACTCAGGGTCACCAATGAGTGTAAAATGATTGATCACGACATTTTTATAGGCGGATACAACCATACCACGTGGCGTCGAACCCTGATATAAGTCAGTAAATATTGGTGCGATGGAGACGAGATTGGTTGCTAATATATGATAAGCTGACTTTGATTCGATGTCCGTGCTTTTGTGATGTCCGATATGACGAAAATTATAGGATCGGTTATCGTTCACTGAGATATGGCCAATCATTTCTACATTTGAGGCGGCGGAGGAATTTTGGTGTGCCTTGATTTCGATGCCGCCAAAGCATCTTGCCGATGAATTATTCACCAATAATACATTACGTGAGCCATCATCGATTTCAAATCCGTTAGAGTTTGAAGAACCCTTTCGGTGGGAGCGTCCGCTAGGATCACACATATGAGAGTTCGATATCATGATATAGTCACTATGATGGGTGGTA
>JAQSXG010000603.1 GCA_029256785.1 Neobacillus sp. | reverse complement strand
GTCTGGTCAACAAATGATTTCTGAAGGTGAAGCGGATGAAGAATTAAAGCAAATTCGAGAACAGTTGTCCAATATTACTGCACGAAAAGAGGTTTTGCAATCCGCTATCCCTCCCGCCCCAGTGAATCAGAAATCTTTTAGGGAGATTGCTGATCAATTACGTCCATTAATCGAGAGCGGAAATCTTACGCCTGAAAACAAAAGGCTTATTGTCCAATCTGTTTTGTCAAAGGTAACTGCTGTCAGAACGGATCAGGGTATTGTTAGTAAACGCAATCCACCTGTATTTGATTTCACTTGGGAATTAGCATGATAATGTCATGCACTTTCATTCATAGCATCTTGATAGTGTGAATAAAAGTGCATGACATTATTTCTTCTTTATCTCGTCTTAATGTCAATAGAACAGTCTGACTCAATAAAGTTCAGTCTGACTGTTCTATTTTTATTATTGTCGGTGATCTACTTCCAGATATGCTTTTAATGCGTTTTGGAAAATTTGTGAGCAATTGACGTTTTCCTTGTCTGCAAGTTCATTTAACCATCTTGGCAATGTGACCATTTTATTTACGGCTTTATTATTCATTTTATCCCGAAACGATGGCATAAAGACTTCAATTAATACTACTGTCTCATTTTCTTCAAGACGTATATCTTTAATTTTAGAAGGCTCTGGGATAATATCTTTATCCTGCTCCATGCCGTATAGATGTAGTTGCAATACTTCTTTAGCCATTTTAAAGGCTTCTTCTTCAGTGTCAGCACAACTTAAGCAACCTGGTAAGTCTGGATACTCAATAGAAATGCCATCATCCGCAAAGTGGAAGATTGCTGGAAATGTGTATCTGCTTTTCACGCATACCACTCCTTAGTTCTTTAGTAGATTTTCAGTAATTTTTTTAGTAGTTTTTATTAGCTGAAAGCAGGAGGTCTTGGGCTATATTTCAAGCCCTGCCTGCCGTAGTATGTTTTTCACTGTTCTTATAGGAAAATCCTTTCGCGGGTGCGGGATTGTCACCTTCCCTTTCTTGGTTGGATGCTTTAATTGTAAGTGTGAACCTTCTTGGTTAATTTCATACCAACCATCCTCTTTTACTATTTGTAGAAGTTCTTTGGACGAGTAACTTTTCACCTGTTCACCACCTTATGACTCATTATAACATATGTAAAAACATATGTAAATAGATTTTATCTATGTTTTTACATATGTCATAATTATTTTGGAAACTTATACTATGCCCGTAAACAGTGACGCTAACAAGATATCATGATATAATAATAACTATTGTTATGTAAACTTAATTATGGAAAGGATGTGGGTTTATGCGTCCAGTATGGAAAGGTATGCTGTCTTTTGGTCTTGTCAATGTACCTGTGACTCTTTACAAGGCCACCCGCTCCAAAACTATTAGTTTTAACCAGCTACGGAAAAGTGATTATAGCAGGATACAATATAAGAAGGTTGCTGGTGATGGTGCCGAAGTTCCAGCATCTGAAATTTGTAAAGGTTATAAACTGTCAGAGGATCGATATGTCGTTATAAGTGATGCTGATTTAGAATCAATAGCCCCTAAAGCAAGTCGCATCATCGAAATATCAGACTTTGTGAAGCTCGAGGAAATTGACAATCGTTACTATGATAGCTCTTACTATCTTGTACCCGATCAAGGAGCAGGGAAAGCCTACGCTCTACTATTGCAAGGTATGACTGAGTCAAATGTTGTCGGCATAGCTAAATTTGTACTGCGCAATAAAGAATATTTAGCTGCGATTCGCCCGACCGATCAAGTTATTACTTTATCTACGATGTTGTTTGCCGACGAGATAGTGCCTGTGAAGGAACTAGAAAACGATTTGCCAACCAATGTAGAACTATCCGATAAAGAGCTTGGAATGGCTAAAACGCTTATTGATACTCTAATAACTAAATTTGAACCAGAAAAATATGAAAATGAATATCACAAACAAGTATTGGCAATGATCAATACTAAGGCAGGAAACGATCAAGTTGTTGCAACACCTGTTGACACATCACCTTACTTTGTAGATTTGATGGCAGCACTGGAAGCTAGTATGTCTGCTATAAAGAAAAATGAAAGCAAGAAGAAAACACCTCGCAAGACTAAGCAAAAATCAGCATAAAGAGACTCCCTATAAATTTAGGGAGTTTTTCTATTTTCTTTCCATAAACCACTTTCCCTCATCGTCAAACAAATAGACTTGCTTGCCCATGATCTTACAAGTATATCTTATCCCTGTGCCGCCCGCCTTGAGAGATGCAGCTAGGCGTACATCAAAAATTTTATCTACTTCAAATACTCGCCCATCTTCCCACTTTATTGATAATGGTCTAATATTACCACATGTATCATGCTTTGCTATAACCTCTACAAATACCTTGTAATCACTCATTTTCAACACCCCCTAAACAGAACGTATGTTTGGTTAAATTATAGGGTTTGCGCAGAGGGAAAGCAAGTTGTAAATACTGCCAAATAAAAAAGCACCACCGAAAAGTAAACAGCCTATATGTAAAGCCCGCCAATTACACTGGCGGGCTAACCTAAAAGTTATCTATGACAATCATCTTCTTTAGCCAATTCACGAACTATTCGAAGGATCTCGCGTACTATTCTTTCTATCTCTTCGACTTCGCGTTCTAATCTTTCTAATCTATTTTCGTCATGGCAATCTCCGAGTGACATAAATTAACACCTCCTTATGCTAACATAATATGTTTCTGAGGTATTAAAAGTGATAAAACATAAAAAAGCCACCAAACTCATAAGAGTAAGGCGGTTTAAATTGGCAAGCCCTTGCCGCGTTGTTGGAAATAAAAAAGCCGCCTTATTTAACGAGTAAGACGACCTTGGTAAATTATTACCGTTAGTGTGTTGTTATGTTCTATCGACTTAATTCAGTAATTTCATTGTTTAATATTTCTAAAACCATGCAGAATTCTTCTTTTGTGCTACGTACCATATCATTGTCTAAATCACTAGCATCAACACTTTTAATTAAGTTGATTTTTCGATAGCAGACATTTAAGCGAACTAAAAGGTTATCTGATATTAACAAATGAATCATTGCACTTTTCCAAGTGTCATCAGATAATTGTGTTTTAAGAATATGATAACTGCATTGTGAACCAGAAATCGAATTTTCTAA
>JAQSXG010000602.1 GCA_029256785.1 Neobacillus sp. | reverse complement strand
ATTTCAAGGAGTTCCACTATTAGTAGAGTACTCAGATCAGCAAAACGTTCAGGTTATTCGAGTTCTAAGTAGTGACCCGCAACATTTTCTTGATGAACAGATTTGTCCAGGAGCTAAAATTTCTTGTGCAAACATAGAAGGATTGTCCGCAAACTAGCAAGCATATGGTATAATCAGGATACAGAGAAAGAAGCAGCCAATTTAGGCTGCTTTCTTCCTTTTTGACCCTATAGTGAGTAATAGCAATCTTTCATTTCTATTACTATTTGGTATGGAACGGTTGGTTTGGAAATGAAATTCTATGTCGATGATAGTACTAATTTATTATAACAGGTGATAATATGGCAAAAAAAAAGCGCAGAACAAAAAAGAAAAGAGACAACCATTTAAAGCGTACAGTCCAATTTGAACTAACAGCACTTGCCTTATTAGCCTTAGTTATTATTTCAATGGCAAAATTAGGAGCTGTTGGAAAAACTGCGGTTATATTCTTCAGGTTTTGGATGGGTGAATGGTACATAATCAGCTTAATCGGACTCCTAGTTCTAAGTGTTTATTTAATGTGGAAACGCGAAATTCCATATTTATTTCATATTAAATTAACGGGACTTTATTTAATCGTTTCATCGATTCTACTATTAAGTCATGACACATTGTTTCGCCTGTTATCTAATGATGGGAAATTCACAAATACAAGTGTCATCAGCAATACCTGGGAATTATTTATGATGGAAGTAAGAGGAGAAACGAGTACAACTGATCTTGGAGGAGGAATGATTGGCGCGGTCCTTTTTGCCTTATTTCATTACCTCTTTGCTGCAACAGGAACAAAAATAGTCGCTTTCATTTTTATCTTAATCGGGTTTATTTTGATTACAGGAAGGTCATTTGGTGATTTTATTGCAAAAATCGGACTCTCTATTGGTGAGTTTTCAAAGGATCAATGGGAAGCTTTTAAGACAGACATATCAGAGTGGAAACAAAAGCAGCAGGAACGTAAGGATGAAAAACGAATCCAAAAGCAACTTGAGCGCGAAAATCGTGTAACTCGAGCAACTCCTGAAAAATCAAATCCAGTCACGGTTAATCAAGAGGAGATAAAGACGCCTGAACCAATTATTTCTAGTTTTGCTGACCGTGCCTATGTGGATGAAATTCCAAAGTCCAAAAAGCGTTCTGACGATGACAAAAATAAAGCAAATAAATTACCTAGTAATGAGGAAGATGACCAAACACCACCGATTACTTTTACGGAGGTTGAAAATGCTGCTTATGAACTGCCACCATTGAGTTTATTAAAATTACCAAAGAAAACTGACCAGAGTGGGGAATATGAATTAATTCATGCAAACGCAGCAAAGCTTGAGAGGACCTTTCAAAGCTTTGGCGTAAAAGCCCGCGTTACTCAGGTTCATTTAGGGCCTGCGGTAACAAAGTATGAAGTCCATCCCGATGTGGGAGTTAAGGTAAGTAAAATTGTAAGCTTAAGTGATGATTTGGCTTTAGCGTTAGCAGCAAAGGATATCCGAATTGAAGCGCCAATTCCGGGAAAATCTGCAATTGGTATTGAAGTCCCTAACTCTGAGGTAGCAATGGTCTCGTTAAGAGAAGTATTAGAAGCTACTCATAATAATAAACCTGAATCAAAGTTATTAATTGGTCTAGGTAGAGACATCACAGGCGAGGCCGTGGTCGCCGAATTAAATAAAATGCCCCACTTGCTTGTAGCAGGGTCTACAGGTAGCGGAAAAAGTGTTTGTATAAACGGTATTATCACAAGTATTTTAATGAGGGCGAAGCCTCATGAAGTAAAACTTATGATGATTGATCCTAAAATGGTGGAATTAAATGGTTATAATGGGGTACCTCATTTATTAGCGCCAGTTGTCACCGATGCTAAAAAGGCATCACAGGCATTAAAAAAGGTTGTTAGTGAAATGGAGAGACGTTATGAGTTATTCTCATATACCGGAACACGTAATATTGAAGGCTATAATGACCATATAAAAAGACATAATAACGAAGAAAATGAGAAACAGCCATTACTTCCATATATTGTTGTTATTGTAGATGAATTAGCTGACCTAATGATGGTTGCTTCGTCTGATGTTGAAGACTCGATTACAAGGCTTGCACAAATGGCTCGTGCAGCAGGAATTCACTTAATTATTGCTACACAAAGACCATCAGTAGACGTCATTACAGGGGTAATAAAAGCAAACATACCTTCGAGAATAGCTTTTGCGGTTTCAAGTGCCACGGATTCAAGGACAATTTTAGATATGGGCGGTGCTGAAAAGTTGCTTGGAAGGGGAGATATGTTATTTTTACCGGTAGGGGAATCAAAACCTGTCCGTGTTCAAGGAGCATTCTTATCAGACATGGAAGTAGAAGATACCGTTAATTTTGTAATTGGTCAACAAAAAGCACAGTACCAAGAAGAAATGATTCCAGACGATACACCCGAGGCAAAAGGTGAGGTTGACGATGATCTATACGCAGAAGCGGTTGATTTAGTCATAGAAATGCAAACGGCATCTGTTTCTATGTTACAACGGAGGTTCCGTATAGGCTACACTAGAGCAGCACGTCTAATAGATGAAATGGAAGCACGAGGTATTGTTGGTGCATACGAAGGAAGCAAACCAAGAAATGTTCTTCAAACAAAACCAAATGAAGAAGTCAATTAATAGAAGAAAAGCCAGGGGTCAAATCAGTGCCCCCTGGCTTTTTAATTTATACTAAATTCCAAATAGTAGTAGTCAGCGATAAATTATAGCAGATTTAAGGAATAAAAACTGTAGATATTTTTTGATTTCATGTTTTTTCGACAAAATTTTGAAATGCTATTTCCAACAATCAAAATAAATGGTATATTAATTTCGATTAGTAGGAATGATTGAACATCAGATGTCTGATGTCTTAAGGAAAAGGTTGGAGGTACTTGCATGTCTATTAAGCTAGATAGCCGACATTTATACTTACAAGTAATCGATCGGTTGAAGCAAGATATTGATAAAGGGGTTTATAAAGAAAAAGAAAAATTACCTTCTGAATTCGATCTTGCCAAACAACTTGGAGTAAGTAGGGCAACACTTAGAGAAGCATTACGTATTCTCGAGGAAGAAAACGTTATCATACGCCGCCATGGAGTGGGCACATTTGTTAA
>JAQSXG010000601.1 GCA_029256785.1 Neobacillus sp. | reverse complement strand
ATTCTAAATTAACATTCATATAATTTCTCCTTATGGAGTTGCTTCACTTAATATATATAAATTATATCACTGATTTACATCAAATGTAAACTAGAACAACAGGAAGTAAAAAAACGATACTACAAATTCGTTTTGTCAAAGGTAAATGTCCAATCCCATAAAATATTTACAAAAACCCATGGGATTCCGGCTTTCCACGGGTTTTAATTTAAAAAACTGTTTAAGGCATTTACATATATTTTCAAAAACCTATTGACATTGTCCTTGGGACAACCGCTATACTATTTGCATGGGGGTGAAAATATTGAACGGGTTATGTATTACCGACGCAGTAAGACAATTCGGCGTGACGTCAAAAACGCTGCGTTACTATGAGCGTGTTGGACTATTGGATGCAAAACGCGCTGACAATAATAATTATAGATATTATGACGATGCGGAAGTCGAACGAATGAAGCAAATTATGATACTCCGTAAAATGCAAATTTCAATTAAGGAAATTATCCGCATTTACGAGAACGAGGACATGAGTACAGTCGTTGAAGTATTTGTTAACCGTATCAATGTTATTAACGATGAAATTGGAGCATTATCTGAGTTGAAACGGATTACGAATGAGTTTTTACAGGTCATGCTCCAAAATGGTGTCACAAAAATCTCTACATTGCCAATCCTGTATGAGCAAATGGAAAAGCAACTTGAAACGCTGGAAAAACGTAAAACTATAAACTATATGGAGCTTTCTGAATTGTCGGACAAACTGGTAAAGCCCGTTGAGCCGTCGATACTGCCTTTACCTTCTATGCGCGTCCTTTCATCGGTACGCAAGGACGGGATTACCGACCCGGACGGTTTCTGGCGCTGGGTGCAGGAGAAAGGTATCCCGCAAGGCGAACCGGGGCGGCATGAGCGGTTTGAATTTCAAACGGAAGCAGGCGATGTGTTTATTTTGCAGGTCAGCGATGATTTTGTCAATGACAGCGTTTATTCTGACTATATATTTGGCGGCGGACTGTTCGCTGTAGTCAATGTCTATTTGGACGAAGATATAGCTGGGCGATTCCGCACTTTGATTAAAGATTTTGACAGCAATAAATATTATCAAATTGATTATAGGAGCGATGGTAGTCTACGCCACGGGGCGATGCTGGAAGATTTGATTTCTCCTGATGACCAACGGGAGCTTGTCGCTCTGCTGATACCGGTGAAAAAGCGTATGGCCGACCCTGGGCTGTTTGATCAGCCGGAAGAAGTGCACGGCATTACCGTTGCGGAAATTGAAGCGGCGAACCCAACTTTATGGGAGGCTAATGTTGAGCTGGCCAAGCTGACACAGACGCACATGAATAACTCGTATTTTCATATAAACGAAGACGGCGAAGCGGAATACATCGGTTGGATCATCAGAGCCGTGTTGAACACCAACGTATTGGTCAAACTACCCTTCCGAGTTGACATTGAATTTCGGCTGTCCGGCGAAGGTAGAACCGGTATCGTCTTCTACCACAGCGAGGACACCGGATACCTCACGGGACACATTGGTAAAAGGGGGTTTGGTGTTAACATGGGTAATGATAATGAGCAGATGATACAAGCGATCCATTTTCATCAGCCTATATTCGGGGATGGTTACTATTTTCCGGGACGCGGCGCAATCAAGAAAGATGATCTAAACCGGTTGACGTGGATTGTGGGCGAAAAACACCTTGCCGTCATTATCAACGGCGAAATCCGCTATTGCGGCGAAAACTTCCCTTATATGTCACTGGATTTAAGCCGTGAGGAGGCCTGTCCTATTGTCATCGGTGCACATGGGAATGACAAGATATATTTTCGTTCCATCCACTTCTCACAACTTACCGAAACAAAAAAAAATAAACTCAAAGGAGAACTGACCATGATTACGAAACAAAGTAACAACATTATCCCCGTTATTCACCGCCTTGTCACCGACGAATATGGTGAAAACTACTGGTTCAACGGCTGTGCAAAATATGTGATGGAATGTTTAGGCGAATCCGATTATGACTACTGGTTTTTCGCGGGATTAACTGGCGACTTGTTCACGCAACATTACACCTACACAAAATCTTCCAGGGATGCCTTATCGAGTTATAGGATGGATGAAAATCCCAAGCAATTTGTCAAAGATACTTTTGCTAAGTGCGGATACGCAGCTACCTATGTTACTAATCAGGAACTTTGCGAGAACACCGAAATGTATCTGAACACGCTTATGGCCTATATCGACAAGGGAATCCCCGTCATCATATGGGGAAACTCGATTGTCGGCGTATATGTTGGCTATGAAGAGTATGGAAAGATTCTTCTCTATATCACGGGCAACAACAATAAGCCGGAACGCATAACGGTTGATGACGCGACAAAAGGACAAGGCGGCTGGATTTTCGTGGGAGAAAAAAAGGAAAGCCGTCCGCTCGCGCACATATACCGGGATGCTATTGCCGCTATCCCGAAGCATCTCAACGTAAAAGAAGATACCTATTGCTTTGGCGTGGGGGCCTTCCGGGCGTGGGCTTCGGACATAGAAAATGGTAAGTTTGACGGTATGAAAACCGAAGAATTTAGTGCATGGCCGTACTATACCAATTATGTATGCGTTCTCGCCACCAACGGTAGTTGTTGCTACGGCTTTTTTGATAAAGCACAGAAACTCAATCCAGATTATGCTTGGCTGGACAAAGTCAAAGAATTGTATCGCCGAACAGGTCAAATGTGGAATAATGACAACGGCAATGATTTGGAAGCACTCGGCGGGGGGTTCAATGTCACGCTGGAGGTATTGCAGGACAAGGAAAAACGGGCAAGAATTGCGGCAGTCATCCGCAAGTGCGGTGATTGTATTGAAGAAATTGTACAGATTTTGAAAAGTAACCTTTCATCATATTGATAGGATAGCTTTTTTAATATGGATGGTGCGCGAGCGCTATACTCATTGGCGGTGTAAAGTGTCTTTTTTGCCTTGCGCTCCGCACTTAAATCCAGTTTTTATTACCTTACTGTCCGGCATTAACTTTCGATTTTTTGTATCAATCGCAGTCATCTCTCCATCGGTTGCTAGTATTTGAATGGTGGTTTTTTCAGCAATTGTTTGGCTTCCCAGAAAATTCTCAACCGTTACGAGATTATAGATGTACTTCTGATCCATAATAGCCTCAGCGGGCACGATGGTATCGTATCGTCCGCTTGAAGTTTTAATATCCATAGGCAATTCTTTATTCTCTGAAAATAACTCCATAGCATCTTCTCCTACCAATGTGGTAGTAGGTTGTACAATAACAGAGCAATCCGTTTCTTTAAATATTATCTCCTGTACGAAACCCTTAATTAAGATTTCGTCCTTTTGTACTGTTATCTCACAATTATCATCGATATAACTTCCTTGTTCTCTACTCAAATGTAAGCTTATCCTATAATTTGTTTCATCATTTGAAATCGTATACATCTGATCTGCACCATAAAAAGGATCACCCTCTTTTAAGTAAAT